>CAZUAM010000173.1:0-11705 GCA_964618095.1 uncultured Planctomycetaceae bacterium
CAATTGGAACTTGACAACGCCGGATGATTCACGGCCTACGGTCGTGAACAGTTACGTTCGTCAGAAGCTGATCGAGAACCCGTCCTTCGCCCGGTCTTGTGGATTCACGCTGCCCGATCCGCGGCGCGGCTATCGCCAAAGCCACGTCCCCAGCCTTCGCAAGCTGGAGCAGTTTGACCAGATCATGAGCAACAACGGCTTGTGGGGCGAGGCCGCCGTGGGGCAAGTGGCCAAGAACCTCAAGGAAGGTTTCATCAAGTTGGAGTCCACGTTGGTTCACGACACGGCGTCGGCATTTGGATCATCACCTCAGCCACGCAGGAAGAGTACGACAAGCTGATGGGACCGCCCAACTGGCGAGACTATTGGAAGCCTTCCTGGGGCGACGTCCCAGACATTGACGGCTTGCTCGATGAACTCGCCATGAATGACATCGAGTAGACAATCCACCGCGTGACCGGTCGCGTCACGCGACAATCCCACCTGAGAAAGACCTCTAACCCCAACTGCGCTCTCCGTACGCGCTCACTACGACAAGCGTTCAATGAGGCTCCAGACGAAACCCAACCCCTGGTCGTGCATCGGAACGGCGTTCGCGATGGTGCTCGACATCCCCGTCGCCGACTTCTTCGGCCTGGCCGGGCACGACGGCAGCCAAAAGGCTTTTCCCATGCTGCCCGACCCGATGGCACGCCGGGGGTTGCAGATCCAAGAGTGCATCGCCGCATGTCTCGAACTCGGCTACGCCGTCACCCCCATCGAGTTATTCCCCGTGATTCGGCCAACGTCGACCAATGGCCACGAGCCATGTCAGAACCTCGTCGTGCTGCTCGGCGACGACGAGTCGGCCAACTGGCGACGCTTTGAGGACACCTTCGAAGGTTCGACCGGCGTTCTCGAAGGCGTCGGCCGCCGATGCCTCCATGCCGTCGCCTATGACCACGGCACGATCTTCGATCCTGACGGCGACGGGCACCCCTATTCCCGCCGGGCCTGCGAGTCGCGCGGTTTCCGTCCCCGCCGTGCATGGCGCGTAGATTCACTCCTCTCCTCAGAACTCCTCCGAAAGGACCACGCCATGAGTTCCTACGATCACGGCCTAACCAACAAGATCACCAAAACGCTCGACCGCGAGCAGAACGAGCAGCTATTCCATCGCATCATGGCAGGCGACCAGCAGGCCCGCGAGGAAATGATCGAGGGCAACATGCCGCTGGTCATCGTCAAGGTGAATTCATTGCAATAGACGTTGAACAACTCGGGCATCGGACGGTCCCAATCAGAATAGTCTTCCCTGTCTTAGTCGAGGCAGATCGTTCCGCAACTGAAATGGCTTTTCGTCCTCGCCGCTTTGTTGGGCCTCTTCGGGTTTGCCTGCGACGTATTCTCGCACGGCGTCTTCGCTGCCGAGGAGGACAACGGCGTCGTTCCAGCAGTCGTCCGAGGTCCAGCCGTGGCGGCGGTCGTCTTCGGGGAAGGTCGCCGAGTTCCAGACGCCGAGGAGTGGCTCGTCTTCGATGCCCTCTGTCTCACGCAGCCGGTTGAGCCGGGTCCATCGGTGAGCGTTCACAAAGGCCCGGAGGGCTGCCGGGCTGTCGGGCCGGTGCTGATCGACGCTTGGCAGGGAGGTCTTCCCCCAGGACTTCCTTTCCCGCCCCCTCGACCTCCCGGAGAATCTGATCGGTTTCCGGGTATCGGCAGTCGTCCAGGTACTCGACTTCGACGAGGTTCAACCGCCCTTGGACATCTCGGCTGTCGTAGGGTTCAACGGCTCGAACGGTCGCCAAGCGATTTCGGACCCTGACGGCTTGCCCGACATCCGGCCCGGCAGTTGCAGTGCCCATAGCCCGTCTCCTCAGCCTACTCGTGCTTCGCCAATGGCCGCCTGTTACCCACTGGGCGAGCTTGGCGGGGGTGGCGGGAGAACCCAGAATACTTCGGTGCCTCGTTGATCTGCGGGCATTGGACCAGCCTTGGTGCTGCCATCCCCACAAAGGGCCCACAGATCATCCACACTCACTACGGCATGAGCCTACCACAGTCACCCGCCGGAGTGAAGTATCCCGACCATCATCCAGGCCATCTATTGGGGAGGTGATCGCGGCGGCAGCGATCGCCTGGCCGAAGAGGGAGCGGCAACTGCTCGAAGCGCTCACCTGCAGAGGACCCGGGAACGGAAACAACGTGTCCAACCCCAACTTGCCGATCGTGCTGAGCACCGCCGGATCGATCCGTCGTTCTAACAAGTGGCCAGCAAGAGTCCAAATCGGTACATCGTCGATGGCCATCACCTCAGGTCGCTACCAGCGAGCTAGCGCGGGGGTTCGGCCGTGCTCGGCGAGCTGGTGTGGGATCTGGAAGGGTGGTGGGGGTCCTGGAGGTCTTCTGGTACCTTTTGGCAAAAGTATCCCCAAAACCCGCCTCAGCGAACGTGGACTCGGCCAATAGCCCGTTCCCCAAACGCGAACTTCTGGGCAGCCCGGGCGGCGGTGGTGGCCGGTCGACTGGGGATCGGCCCGGCTTGCGGCAACGTAACTTGAGCTGGCGCCTTCTGACCGATCCGATGCAGAAGCACATCGGCGGTGGTCTCGGCGAACTCTTGCAGGAACCGTCTGCTCAACGTACGTTACCGAATAGGTCACTCCTACGGTCAGCGAGCGGCTGACAAAGATACGCCAGGAGGTGGGTGCGATGAACGGAGCAGTGTGGGTTCCGAGACCCGTCGCGCTGTTGTTCAGCCTCGCGGTTTGCGTGCAACCGGCGCCGGCGGGAAACCTGCCCTTACCGCCGGGGGAAGCCCGGACGCCCCACACGCGGACGCTGACTGCGCAGCAGGCGGCCCGGGCGCTGGAGCGAGACTGGCTGTTTCAGGCGATGGGCGAGCCGCTGTTGGATCGGGCGACTAAGGAGATCGCTTGGGCCCGGGACTTGGCCGAGCGGCTGGCCCGCGGCCCCACTGCCATGATCGGGGCCTCGCCGGGTCTGTCGGCTGAGCTGCGAGAGTTGGACGCTCTGGAGAAACGCCTGGCGGGGATGCGCGAGAAGCCCGAGATGGTGCAACCGGTCGAGAGTGCCGAGCCGATACCGAGCTGGATCTGGTATCCCGAGGGCAAACCGGTTGAAGACGCCCCGGCCGAAGCCAGGTTCTTCCGCTGCCGGTTCGAAGCGCCCGCGAAGGTCGGCGCGGCCGAGTTGCGGATTGCGGCGGACGACGTTTGCGAAGTCTTCCTCAACGGCACCCGGGTGGGCACGAACGAAACCTGGCAGCGGGCAGCAGTTTTCGACGTGGGAAGATTGCTCCAAAGTGGCGCCAACCTCCTGGCCGTCCGCGCGGAGAACAGGCCGGCCCCGGCCAAGAATCCTGCCGGCCTGATCGCTCGTCTGGCCGTGACCCTGGCCAACGGGAAGCGGGTGGTTGTGGTTTCCGGCGGCTCGTGGCGTGCAGAGAACCAGAAGTGTCCGCAGTGGGAACAAGCTGCTCTTGACGATTCGGGCTGGAAGCCCGTTGCTGTGGCTGCGCCCTTTGGCGGGGGGCCGTGGGGGAGGATTGCCGGCCTCAGCGGGCCGGACCTGCAAGAGGATCCGATCGCAGCCTACGCGCACGCCCACCCGATTCTCAAAGACTTCTACTTCTCCGTACGGCGGGTCAAGCGCAACATCTTGCTGAAGAATCCCGTGTTGGACTTCTCCCAGTTGCTGCTGATCGACCAGCCGCTACCACAAGGTCCGGAGTCTAGGCACGAAGCCATCCATCGCATGGGGATCATGGCGGTTCCCGGCGGGCGGCTGCTGGTGCTCGACGGGCTGCATCCCGGGGGCCGGCTCCGCCAACTGGCACCGCACCCACAAGTGGGTACCCTGCCCGGCAGCTTCTGGCGGCCCGATCTGTCCTTCGACGCCCGGAAGGTGCTCTTCTGCTTCAAGCCGCACGACGAGAAGAGTTTTCATTTGTACGAGATCAACGCCGACGGCACGGGCCTGCGGCAGCTTACCGACGGCGATTACGACGACCTGGACCCGATCTACCTGCCCGACGGCCACATCCTGTTTACGACCACGCGGGGCAACTCCTACGTCCGCTGCGGGCCGTTCATCTACTCGACGATCCTCGCCCGCTGCGACGCCGACGGCGGCAACGTCTACCTGATCAGCTACAACGGCGAGCCCGACTTTGTGCCGGCGCTGCTCGGCGACGGGCGGGTGATCTACTCCCGCTGGGAATACACCGACAAGCCGCTCTGGCGGTTACAGAAGCTGTGGACGACCAACCAGGACGGGACCGGCACGGCGCACTTCTGGGGCAACCAGTCGGTCTGGCCCGACCATCTCTCCGAGCCGCGGCCCATCCCGGGCAGCCGCCGCGTGATGTTCTCCGGCGTGGGGCATCACGACTGGTGGTCGGGCTCGATCGGCATCATCGACCCGGACTTAGGCCGCGACTATCCCCACGGCCTGACCAAGGTCACCGCCGATCTGCCCTGGGCGGAGGTCGGCGACGGGCCGTCGGAGCGCAACGAGGCCGCCGACTACCATGCCTCGGGCCGTTTCACCGGTTACAAGACGGCCTATCCGCTCTCGCAGCAGGATTTTCTGGTCTCGGCCCGGGGCTTCGATGAGAAGTTCCGCCTGTACCTGATGGACGTACACGGCAATCGGGACCTGATCTACGAAGGAGTATACAACGTCTGGCACGCGATCCCGCTGAGGCCGCGGCCCGTGCCGCCGGTGCAGCCGGACCGCGTGGCCTGGCCGGGCACGGGCAAGGACCGCCGGCCGGTCACCCCGGGCGTGTTCTTCAGCGCCGACGTGTGCCAGGGAGTGCCGGATCTGCCGCGGGAGAAGGTCAAGTACCTGCGGGTATTCCAGTTAGACTACAAGACCTATTCGACCTGGAACAAGACGTATCGCCACTCCGGCCCGTCGGTGTCGATCGTGCAGGAGGAGGGCGTCAAGCGGATCCTCTCCGAGGTGCCGGTCGAGTCCGACGGCTCGGTGTGCCTCCAGGCCCCGGCCGGACTGACCCTGTATTTCCAGCTCCTCGACGCCGATCGCCGCTGTCTACAGACGATGCGGAGCTTCACGGGGCTGATGCCCGGCGAGCAGCGGGGCTGCGTAGGCTGCCACGAGCTGCACAGCACCGCGCCCCCGAAGCGGCGCGGCCTTGCGCTGATGCGGCCGCCGACCGAGTTCTCTCCGCCGCCATGGGGTACCGAGAGCATCGGCTACGAGCGCTTTGCCCAGCCGGTGCTGGACCGCTACTGTGTGAAGTGTCACCGCCGCGACGCGCCGCAGTTCGCCGAGCCGGATCTCAGCTTGCGGCCCGGGCACGACGTGTTCAAGGAGCCCTACCTGACGCTGGTGGGGCCGGCCGGCTGGGGCAATCCCGTCGCCGGCGGACGACCCGGGTACGGCATCGCGGGGGCGATTCCGGTCGAGAGCAGCTACGGGCAGAACGATCCCCGGGGCCTGACCACGCTGAGGCCCATGCAGTACCTCTCCTATAAGAGCCGACTGATCGAGCTGGCCGCCGGCGGCGAGCACTACGACGTGAAGGTTGACCCGGTGAGCCTTCGCCGGTTGATGGCCTGGGTGGACGCCTGTTGCCCCTACCGGGGTGAAGAGGAGGTTCGCGCAGTGGGGGACCCCGATTTCCCGGGAATCGAGCGATTGCCGATTCGCCCCCGGGTGGCCACCGCCCCGGTCATTGAGCGGCCCTGACCTACCGTCAACACCGCGAGCCCGCGCGTCAGAATACGTTGCGTCTCAAGGAGTTTGAGTGTCGGCTCCAGGCAGCGCCAGCTTGTTTGCCAGTGGGTCAAAGGATTGCCTCATATGCGGGCAGCAAGCTGCCAGTGCCGCCGGAATCAAACGCCTTTAGCACTGCGACGCATCAGCTCCGACGTTGAACATTCGCGCACGGGCGTGTAACCCTTTAGCGGCAAAATGTGTTCGTGCACCGCGTCGATGATGTCCGAAGGTTGCGGGAAGAACGCGTCCTCGACCTCGTCGGCCGGAGTGATCCAGTTGCGACTGCCGACGACGACGGGCGGACCGTCGAGGTCGTCGAAGGCGAGTTGGGTGATCTTTGAAGCGAACGTTTGCAGCGCGCTGCCGCGTTCGCACGCGTCGGACGTCAACAGGATCTTGCGCGTCTTCTTCAACGACTCGATCACCTTTTGGTAATTGAAGGGCACGATGGTGCGAGCGTCGATGACCTCGCACAAGACGCCGTACTTCTCGGCAAGTTCACCGGCGGCCTCGAGTGCGCGATACAGCGTCGCCCCGATCGTAAGGATCGTGAGGTCGTTGCCGGCTCTCTTGACGTCCGGTTCACCGAAGGGGATTTCGTACGCGCCTTCCGGCACACCGCCTTCGTGGAAAAGTTCCGGCATGTCGTAGATGCGCTGACTCTCAAAGAACACGACCGGATCGGTGCCCAGCAGCGCCGAATACATCAGACCCTTCGCGTCATACGGCGTTGCGGGGAATGCGACCTTCAGGCCCGGGATGTGAGCGCAGATGCTGCTCCAGTCCTGACTGTGTTGCGCACCATATTTGGAACCGACCGAAACCCGCAACACGACGGGCATCTTCAACAAACCGCCGGACATCGATTGCCACTTGGCGAGTTGGTTAAAAAGCTCGTCACCGGCGCGGCCCACGAAGTCACAGTACATCAATTCCGCCAGCGGCCGGCCACCTTCCAGCGCATAACCGACGGCGCTGCCGACGATCGCGCCTTCGCTGATCGGTGAATTGAACAACCGGTGATAGGGCAGCGATTCGGTCAACCCGCGATAGACCGCGAACGCGCCGCCCCAGTCACGGTTTTCCTCGCCGTAGGCAATCATGGCCGGATCGGCGTAGAAACGATCAATGATCGCTTCGAACAACGCATCGCGGATGCCGATGCAGCGTTGCTTCGGCAGCGGTTTGCCGTTTTCATCCAGGCCGCTGCGGCTGCGCCCCGCGAGCTGCTTCACGCGCGGGTTCTCTTCAATGGGGATGCGCACCTCCGGTGTACCTTCCTCCAGCTTTTCGACGCGCGTGTCGGATAACATCACCTGTTCGAGCAGGCAAGCGGTCTTCTTCAGATCCGCATGCGGCGAGATCTCGAGATCGATTGCCTTCTGGTAGGCCTTCAAGATGATCTCGTCGACCCACGCCTGCGTGTTGTCGATCTCCTCCTGCGTACACGCGCCAGTCTCGATGACGTCTGAGGCGAAGGTCCTGATCGGATCGAACTCCTGCCACGCTTCGACCTCATCCCTTCCGCGATAGGAACTCGCGTCGGACGGCGAATGACCACTGAAACGATAGGTCACGGTGTCCAACAGCACCGGGCCGTCGCCGCACGCGATGATTTCCTTCTTGCGGCGAATCGCGTCGACGACCGCCAGCGGGTTGTATCCGTCAACTCGTTCCGCGTGCATCTGATCGGGCGTCAGGCCGGCGCCCATCCGAGCGAGCACCTTGAAACCCATCGTTTCACCGACGGGCTGGCCGCCCATCCCGTAGAAATTGTTCACGAAGTTCATGATCAGCGGCAAACCGCCACGATGGTTTTCGTCCCACAGCTCCTTGAACTGATCCATCGTCGCAAAGCACAACGCTTCCCAGGTGGGGCCACAGCCGGCTGACGCGTCACCGATGTTGCCGATCACGATGCCGGCCCTCTTGTTGACGTGTTTGAACAGCGCCGCGCCCACGGAAATGTCGGCCGAACCGCCCACAATCGCGTTGTTCGGATAGATCCCAAACGGTGGAAAAAACGCGTGCATCGAACCGCCCAAGCCCTTGTTGAAGCCGGTCTGACGCGCAAAGATCTCCGCGAGTGCTCCGTAGACGAGGTAGTCGATGGCCAGATCCTTGACGTCGCCCGCCGCGTCCTTTTCGACGACGCGGAGACAATCGCCGTCAAAGTACTCGCGCATGATTTTCATCAGCGACTCGTCGTCGAGCTTCTGAATCGCCGACAAACCTTTGGCAAGAATCTCACCGTGCGAGCGGTGCGATCCGTAGATGTGGTCTTCGATTCCCAGCAGGAAGGCCTGGCCGACGGCGGCGGCCTCCTGACCGATCGAGAGGTGCGCCGGCCCGCGATGGTTGTATTGGATGTCCTTGTAGTGTCCCTGCTTCTTGACCGAATCGAGCATGCTTTCGAACGTGCGAATGATCATCATGTCGCGCTGGATTCGGACAAGGTCGTCTTTGGTGACGTTACCCGCCGCCAGTTCGTCGGTCACGGTTCGGTCGTACTGATTGATCGGGATGGGCACGAACTCGACAAGGCCTTTCGCACGCGCGTCGGTCGGCTTGATCATCAGATCTTTGGGCATGGTGGGGATCTCCTGTCGGTGGTGTGCCACGGCCGGGCAAGACCGGCCATGGCACACGTTTGTTGTGTTTCGCTAGTCGTCCGATTCCTCGGGATAGATCACTTCGATGTTTTGCTCTCCAAAAAACCGCTTCCACTGTTCATCCGGTTCGCGATCGGTCACGACCTTGCTGATCCCCGACCAATCGACGATCTGAAACAGCGACGCGCCGCCGAACTTGCTGCTATCGACCAGCAGCACGGCTTCGCGCGCGTTCTCAACGACAAGGCGATGCAGGTGAGCGCTGGCCATATCGCTGGCCGACGGGCCGAAATCCATGCTCAAACCGTCCGCGCCAATGAACGCCAGATAACCGCGCACGTGATTCAGGGTGCTCATCGCCATGGGGCCGACGGTGTCCATCCGGTCGGGGCGATATTCACCACCGATCAGGAACACCCTGAGCCCGGGCGCGTTCAACTCCAGCGCGAGTCGTGCGCTGTTGGCCAGGACCGTCAGGCCGTGCATCTTTTTTAAGTAAGGGACCATCTCGGAGCAGGTGGTCCCCGAATCGAGGAACACCTGATCGCCGTCGAGCACCAGTTCCGCTGCCAACCGGCCGATGATTCTCTTCTGGTCGACGGCCCGAAGCTGCTTGGCCCTAAACGAGAAGTCCCTCTGCCGCGGCAAGGTGGCCCCGCCATGAACCAGGAGCAATTCTTCCTCGTCGGCCAATGCCTTCAGATCGCGGCGGACGGTGGCCCCCGATACGTCCATGAAGGCGGCCAGCTCCTTGACCGTAACATGCTTTCTGTCAAGGAGTTGCGCCATGATCTGCTTGCGGCGTTCTTCCGTGGCTTGACCCATGGCGGACCTCGTGTTAGGCTCAATTGCCCGTCTGGCTGCACACAGTTAACACAAAATCGACAGAAAAATCAATAGGCTGATCAGAATTCTGATCAGGTTGGCTTGGTTTGTGGAGAAAAGTCTTTAACTTCTTCACAACGCGGGTGGATCGTTCCCTTGGGGGTGCCGGGCACGGGATGATCGGAGGGGATGAGCGTGCAATCGATCACTCTGCCGCAACTGGCCGATGGCGTGATCGCCGCCACCGTGGTTCGCTGGCTGAAGCAGCCCGGTGATGGGTTTTCCGCGGGCGATCCGCTGGTGGAATTGGAGATCGAGGACGCGTTGGTGCACCTTGAGGCATCGCAATCGGGCAGGCTTGCGCGGGTCCTTGCTCAGCCGCGCGAGACGGTGAGGGTTGGCGCTGAACTGGCACAGGTGGAGCCGATGAGCGCAGCGGCGCCGCAGTCCAAGCCGGAGACGACCGTGACGCAACAACCTTCCGACGCCCCCGGAACCCCCGGAAACGTCACGCCCATTCTGATGCCGCAGGCCGGCAACACGATGGAAGAAGGCATCGTCGTGTCGTGGAAGGTGACCGAAGGTGAGCACATCGAGGTCGGTCAGATCATCTGCGAGATCGAAACCGACAAGGCCACCATCGAATACGAATCACCGGAAGCTGGACGCCTTGCCCGTATCGTGGCTCATGAAGACGAAACAGTTCCCGTCAAGCAACCGATCGCTTTCCTTGGCGACAACGATGCCGACGTGGATGCGTATCTGGCAGCAAAGGGAACAACGGCAGCGGTTGTGGCTGCCCCATCGGCAGGCGCCACTGCCGGCTCGTCCGCCAAGGCCGTGGCCGTTACGGCTGAAGCACGTCTGGGCAGTGGCCTCTCACCCGTCACTGCCGAAGGTCGCATCAAAGCCTCACCCGCCGCCCGGAAAAACGCGCGAGAGCGCGGAATTGACCTTGCGTCGCTCGGCCCGGGTAGTGGTCCCGGCGGGCGCATCCTTTCAACCGACGTCGAGAAGGCAAAGGTTGCGGCAATGGTCTCGGCCGACGGCGAACCGACTGGCCGACCCATGCCGAAGATGCGCCGCGCGATTGGGTTGAACCTGCAGAGATCGAAGCAGACCGTGCCGCACTTTTACGTGCGGCTGACGGTGGATGCGGGGCCGCTGTTTGCTTACTATCGCGAACAGAAACCGCGGACCGACTGCACCCTGAACGACTGTGTTGTGCTAGCCGTCAGCCGAGCGATGGCGGAATGCCCCGGCGTGCGCAGCCAGACCGACGGTGAAGAGATTATCGAATACCCCCACGCAAACATCGGTATCGCGGTCGGCGTGGACGACGGGCTCGTCGTACCCGTGGTACGGAACGTCGATACGTTGACGCTGGCCCAGCTTGCGGCCGAGGCAAAACGGGTTGTCGAGAACGCCCGCAACGGCAAGCTGGAGAACATCGGGCAGGGCAACTTCACGATTACCAACCTGGGGATGTTCGGCGTCGAGGAGTTCAGTGCGATCATCAACCCGCCCGAATCGGGCATCCTTGCCGTAAGCACCGTGCGCGAAACGGTGATTGTCGAAAACGGCACGATGCGTCCCGGCCGTGTGATGACCATGACGCTCAGCGCCGACCATCGCGTCGTCGATGGCCTGCTTGCCGCGAAGTTCCTCGGGCGGCTGAAGGAGATTCTCGAAAATCCGAGTGAAGAGTTGACTTGAGCGGCAGGCCAATGATCAATGACTAATGGCTAATGACCACTTCGACATCTTCGTGATCGGTAGCGGCCCCGGCGGATACGTCGCCGCCCTGAAAGCGGCACAAATGGGCGCCGGAACGGCTGTGATCGAACAACACCACCTTGGCGGTACGTGTCTGAACTACGGCTGCATTCCGTCCAAGGCGCTTCTGTCGTCTGCCGAAATGCTCCATTCGGTGCGCCAGGCCGACAAGTGGGGTGTCACCGTCAATGGGGAGATCGGTTTCGACTGGCATGAGATCACCCAACACAAGGACAAGATTCTTCGCCGGCTTCGCGGCGGGATCGCCAGTTTGTTCAAGGGGCGGGAAGTCGCGCAGTTAGCGGGACATGGCAGTTTCGACGCACCCGGGCGCGCGGTGGTGACGCCAGCCGACGGCCCGCCGCAAACGGTAACCGCCGACAAGGTGATCATCGCAACGGGTTCGGTGCCCATTCGCATTCCGGGCTGGCCGGACGATCCGGCGGCTGTGTGCACATCGGACGAAGCGGTTCACTGGACGGCCCTACCGAGAAAGCTGCTGATCGTCGGCGGCGGGGTGATTGGCTGCGAGTTCGCGTGCATGATGCAGGCGTTCGGTGTCGAGGTGACGGTGGTCGAGATGATGCCGAGCCTGTTGCCGACGCTCGATCACGATCTTGGCAAGGCTCTGCTGGCGATTTTCAAGGGGCGCGGGATCACGTGCTACCTCGATACGAAAGTTGAGGACATTGACTTCGCCTCCGGGGGCGACCTGATCAAGACGCGGCTGTCCGGCGGCGAGTC
>CAZUAM010000174.1:0-11688 GCA_964618095.1 uncultured Planctomycetaceae bacterium
CGGCCGACGCTAAACTCCCGCCCTTCCGCCTTCCACGTTGCCTGGGCCTCTTTCCTGTTGTCCGACCCGGTCCTAGAATGGGGCCGTGCACCCGCAACAGACACTCCCTGGTGCGAAAAGGCCCCGTTTGACCGGGTCGCGTGTCCTGATGATTCCCAACTCTTCCACCGTGCCGATCGGTCTGCTACTGAGCGGAGGATTGGACAGTTGTATCCTGCTGGGGCGACTACTGCACGAGGGTCAGCGGGTCCAGCCGTTCTATATCCGGTCGCAATTGGCCTGGCAGCGCGAGGAGTTGCATGCTGCGGAGCGGTTTTTGCGGGCGGTGAGCTGCCCGCAGTTGGGGGATCTGGTGGTCCTCGAACTGCCATTGGGGGATCTCTACGAGGGACACTGGAGCGTGACCGGGCGAGAGACACCCGACGCATTCAGCCCAGACGACGCAGTTTATCTACCTGGCCGCAACGCCCTGCTGGTGATCAAGGCCGTGTTGTGGTGCCGGTTGCACGGCATCGGCCGGTTGGCGCTGGCGGTGTTGGGGTCCAATCCGTTTGGGGACGCCACGCCCGAGTTCTTCGACGATTTCGAGTCGGCGCTGCATCATGCCACCGGCGAGCGTGTCCGCATCGTTCGTCCCTTCGCCCAGTTCGACAAGCGCCAGGTGATGAACCTGGGCCGGGAACTGCCCCTGGAGATGACGTTCTCTTGTATTGCGCCGGCCGCGGGGGCACATTGTGGACAGTGCAACAAGTGTGCCGAACGAAACGCGGCCTTCCGTCTGATCGGCGCCGACGATCCCACCCGGTACGCTGCCGACATCGTCGGCGCGGTGGAACAGCCTGGCGACAGGTCAGGATGGGGAAAATGACCAATGACCGAGCACGAATGACCAACCCGGCCGCTTGCCGCCTAGCTCACACCGACCGCTGACAACGATCCACTCTCCACTGCCGACTGCCCACTGCCTACCGCCCACTGCCTACTGCCCACTGCCTACTGCCCCATGTTCCGCGTCTCCCGCCAAATCGACTTCTGCTACGGCCATCGGTTGTTGGACTACCAGGGCAAGTGCCGGCATCTGCACGGGCACAACGCCAGGGTGCTGATCACGATCGAGGCCTCCGGATTGGACCAGCGGGGGATGGTGCTCGATTTTGCCGAGATCAAACGCCTGATACACCAGTGGATCGACGAGAACCTGGATCATCGGATGATCCTCCACCGCAACGACCCGGTGGTGGCGGTGCTGAAAGAGGCGGGCGAGCCGATGTACCTGCTGGATCGCAACCCGACGGCCGAGAACATCGCCAAAGTGATCTTCGATTTTGCAGTCGCTCAGGGCTATCCCGTCGTCGAAGTTCGTTTCTGGGAAACCCCCTCCTGCTATGCCACCTATTGCCGGGACGAAGCGACCCAGGGTGCGACTGAATCGGAGACGTTCGGGGCGGAGCCCCGCGGGCGATCCGCAGAATCATCTCGGGGAGAAGGGGCATCCTAGCCGAAGCCGGCAGTTAACGCCTTGCGGGTGCAAGAAAAAGCAACAGTCCGGGCGGCCCGTGCTCGGGCAGACACCGGACTGTTTCCCCCCTTGGGAACGTACTTTGGCTTCGGGCGTGTTGGCCGCGGTTGGGATGTCCCGCAGTCCCCACCTCCAGCACCCGAAGTTACAGTGTGATCTGCCCCAGCCCCTTTGCCGGAGCGTTGTATCCACCTTCCCCGCGTGGGGTGACAGATGGAATAATCGGTCTGCCACGG
This sequence comes from uncultured Planctomycetaceae bacterium, assembly GCA_964618095.1. Lineage (GTDB taxonomy): Bacteria > Planctomycetota > Planctomycetia > Pirellulales > Thermoguttaceae > CAZUAM01. The sequence continues at coordinate 1,756 of CAZUAM010000174.1, forward strand.
GCCTGCACTTTGGCAAACTTTGGCGGTTAGTCCGATTCTGCCAGCGGCGACGGGCAGGCTGGGGCTGCGGATGGGGCCCGGCGCGAATGTCGCCCTGTTTTTCTCCCGCTTCGCACCTTTCCCCTGTTCGCGCATCCTCGCCGTTTCTCCTTGGAAGGTGTTTCCCGTTTCTGCTCATAAAATGTGCCGGTTAGGCCGATTTTGAGGATGCCCCGGCTGTTACCGCGCGCCCGGTGCGTGCAAACCGCAGACATCCCGTTGCCTCGACGTCAAAGCCAAGGAGCCTACCCGTGACCAAGGTGACCAACCTTTTCCAAGCCAGCACCAAATCACCCATCCTCTGGGGAGCCCTGGCATCGGCCGGGTTCTATGGGCTGATCCACGCCGAGCTGTTGAGTGGTCAATTCGTGCAGCGCTATTTTGCCAGCCATCCGGTGGAGTACGCAGCGACGACCATGTTTTTCATCGGGCTGGCCGTGCTGGCTCTGAAGGCCATGGAGATGTTTGCCCAGTACCCGACGCTTTCCAGGCCCGTGTTGGGGCCGGTGTCCCGGACGGGACGTCCGATTCAGGACTGCGACGTCCTGCTCAGTCGGCTGGCTGGTCTGCCCGGTGGTCGGCAAGACGACTACTTCGTCCGCCGGCTGCGCGAGGCGCTGGAGCATATGCGGCGTCGCGGTTCGGCGGATTCGCTGGATGAACACTTGAGGTACCTGGCCGATCTCGACGCCGCCCGAGCACATTCTGGCTTTGCCCTGGTGCGGGTGATCATCTGGGCGATTCCGATCCTGGGGTTTCTGGGCACGGTAATCGGGATCACGCTGGCGATCGCCAATCTGGCACCCGACGCGCTGGAGAACTCGTTGCCGGAGGTCACCGCCGGTCTGGGGGTGGCCTTCGACACCACGGCCCTGGCATTGGGGCTGTCGATCGTGCTGATGTTCGCCCAGTTCGTTACCGACCGGGCCGAGGGCGGCCTGTTGGCGCAGGTTGACCAGCGGGCGGCGACCGAGCTGGAGGGGCGTTTCGAGCAGCTTCCCGCCGGTCCCGACGGCCAACTGGCGGCGGTCCGGCGGATGGCCGAGACGGTGGTCCAGGCGACCGAACAGCTCGTCCGGCGACAGGCCGAACTGTGGCAGGCGTCGATGGAAGCCGCCTCCGCGCGGTGGACCAAGACGGCCGATGCCGCGGGAGAGCAGCTCAGAACGGCGCTGTCCGGCGCGCTGGCCGAGAGCCTCGAGATTCACGGGCGACAACTGGCCGCCATCGAGCAGTTGACCGCCGAGCAAAACTGCCGGCATTGGGACCAGGTGCAACGCACCCAGGTGCAAAACACCCAGGCGATGGGGTCACTCCAGGCCGCCATGGCCGCGCAGGCCGACGTGTTGGGCCGGGCGGTGGAGGCGGCCGGCGAGGTGGCCAGGCTGGAAGACGTGCTCAATCGCAATCTGGCAACCTTGGCCGGTGCCAAGCATTTCGAGCAGACGGTGATGAGCCTGGCGGCCGCGATCCACCTGCTCAATGCCCGATTCGCGGAGACCCCGGCCGACGCACCGCCGATTAAGCTTGACCCCAACCGAGGCGAAACGCAGGCGGCATGAGACGCACTGGCCGGAGACAAGACCGAAGGCGCCCGCAGGCCGCCGCGAGCGTATCCCTGTTCCCGTTCCTGGCGGTTCTGATCTGTACGATGGGTGCGTTGATCCTGCTGTTGGTGGTCATCGCCCGGCGGTCCCGGCTCCAGGCCGCCCAGACCGGCGCCGCCGAAGCCGCGGAGCGTGACGACGAGTTGAAGCTGGAGCGGGAGTTGGCTCAGTGGCGGATCGAGCAGATGAGGAGTTCGCTCAAGAAGACGCAGTCGCAATTGGCCGAGGCGCGGCTGGGCCTGGGGCACCTGGAAGACCACGCCCGGCGCCTGGGGGATCAACTCGCCCAGCTCCAGGCAACGCTAAACGACCTCGACCGGCTGGGCGGCGCCGGCGGTCGGCAGCGGAGTAAGTTGGAGGCGGAGCTCGAGCAGTTGCGGGCCGAAATCGCCCAGGCCCGGCGGCGGCTTGCCGAGGCGCGGCGGGCCGCCGAAGAGCGCCGCCGCTCTTACGCGGTGGTTCCTTATCGGGGGCCGCACCAGACGCACCGCCGGCCGATCTACGTGGAATGCCGCGCCGAGGCGATCATCTTGCAGCCGGAGGGGATCCTCCTGACGGAGGAGGATTTTTTCGGTCCGCTGGGTCCGGGCAATCCCCTGGCAGCCGCGCTTCGGGCGGCCCGCGAGCACCTGCTGGCCGAGGGCGGCTTCGATCCGGAGAAATCCGGCGAGCCCTACCCCTTGTTGCTGGTTCGTCCCGACGGCGTCGCGGCGTACTACGCAGCCCGAGCCGCCATGAAGTCCTGGGCGTCGGAGTTCGGCTATGAATTGATCGGCGAGGACTGGAAGCTCGACTTTGAATCGGCAGATCCCCGTTTGGCCGAGGTGATCCGCAACGCGATCGATACGGCTCGCGTCCGCCAGCGGCGATTGGCGGCCGCCGCACCGAGCCATTACGGCCAGCGGCGGCCGGTGCGGTACCGGGCGTCGCCCACCCGCGGCGGCGCGGTCCCCGACGGCGGTTCGCCCGGCGGCAGCCGCTCGGGCTTCCAGCGGCGCCGGCCATCCGGGGTATTTGCCGGCCGCTTCGGATCGGACGGCGAGGGTGGACACGACGGGGCGTCAAGCTCCAGGAATCCCGCACGTGAGGGCCCGGCACGTGAGGGCCCGGCACGTGAGGGCCCGTCTGGTGAGGGCCCGGCCCTGCGTCCCGGCGAGTGGCGGCCCCGCGAGGCATCGGCCGACGAGGGTTCGGCCGGCGGGAAAGGCAGTCGGCAGATTGAGAGTCTGGCGAAACACCGCGGCCAGGACTGGGGCCTGCCCGACGCGGCCGGAGGCTCGGTCCCCATCAGCCGACCGATCCGTATCCAGTGCCATCACGATCGCCTGGTCATCGTGCCCGAAAAAGGACTCGGCCGCGAGAAGTCCGTTCCCATTGGGCCGCGGACCGAGGAGTCGATCGACGAGTTCGTCTCGGCCATCTGGGAGCAGATGCAGTCCTGGGGGATCGCCGGCAACGGCATGTACTGGCGTCCGATGCTGAACGTCTACGTTGCCCCGGACGCCGAGCGGCGCTACGCCGAGTTGGACACGCTGCTCGACGGCAGCGGTTTGAACGTGGAGCGGAAGCAGTGAGAATGATGAATGATGAATGCAGAATGCAGAATGATGAATGCAGAATGATGAATGATGAATGATGGACGTTGTGGGAGGCGAGTCCAATTGCCGTTTTGCAGTGCCCAACGGTCCGGAGGAGATTAACGGACAACCCCACTACCCACTGTCCACTGCCCGCTGCCCACTATCCACTACTCCATGCATCGCTCGACTCGACAAAGCGCCGACGCCCCGGGCCACGATTCGTTTCTGGATATTGTGGCCAACATGGTGGGGATCTTGATCATCCTGGTGATGGTAGTGGGCGTGCGCGTCAAGAATGCGCCGCTGGCGGCGATTCCCGGCGACGCCTCGGAGCTGGCTCCCGAGCTGAAACGGGATCTAGCCACCGAGCAGTCGCTGCGCGGGGAAGTGCTGGAAGTGGCCGAAGAGATTCGCGGCGTTCAGCAGGAAGCACTTGTGCAAGGTCGCAGGCGCGGCGCACTGGCCGTCCTGGTGTCGGCCCTGGAAGACAAGATCCGGACGCGCAGAGAACGGATGGACTCCGAGACGCAAGAGCTGTTCGATCTTCGTCGCAGCCTGTCCCAGTCGCGGTTCGAGTTGGAGCGACTCGATCGTCGGCGGGCCCAGGCGGAAAGCACGCGGCCGGAACCGATCGTGGTCGAAAGCTATCCCACGCCGCTGAGCAACACGGTCAGCGGCCGCGAGGCCCATTTCCAGCTTCGCGGCGGGCGAATTGCGTTGATCCCTCTGGAGTCGCTGATAGACCGGCTCAAACAGAACGCCCAACGGCAGAAGTACAAGCTTTTGAACCTGCCCGAGCTGACCGACACGGTCGGTCCGCTGGGCGGGTTCCGGCTTCGCTACACGCTGGAGCGTCACGATGTTTCGCCGGAGACGGCGATGTTGACCGGCCGCAGCGGGAGCTATGCCCGGCTGAGACGCTGGACGCTGATTCCGGTCTCCAGCCAATTGGGCGAGACGGTGGATCTGGCGTTGGCCGAGGGGTCCGAGTTTCGCCAGGCCGTCTCGAAGCTCCGCCCGGGGCGGACCACGCTCACGCTCTGGACCTACCAGGACAGTTTTGGCTCCTTCCGGCGAATCAAGAGAGCGCTTTACCTGCTGGGTTTCTCGGTGGCCGCCCGTCCGTTGCCGCTGGGCACTCCCATCGCCGGTTCGCCCGAAGGCAGCAAATCGGCAGCGGAGTAGGAATGCTGAATGCTGAATTCTGAATGCTGAATGACTAAGGAGCGGCGAGGGGAATAGTTCTTCACTCATCATTCATAGTTCTGCATTCCTCCATTATTCCCTGCTCTGCGGCGTCGGCGCGACTTAATAGCGCGACGTAATACGAGGTATCTGCGAAGACTGGCTTCATCCTTGTTTCGGCACTCCGTAGAGGTAATGGTCGAGATTGATCGACGCGTCCGGCGGCAATTCATGCACCTTTCCGATAAATGCGTCGAGCCATTCATGCAGGGTAGGAATCTCTTCTTCCGCCGGGTCCCCCGGCGATTCGGCCAGCAAATCGACCTTCACCTCGGCACCCTCTGGGAGTTGCACCGACTCGTCCAATACAACGACACCGTTCTTCACACGTCCGCCATAGGTCATGGGAATCTCCTAGCACCAAACGGTTTTTGTGGACCATTTCGGTAAACCTTGGAAGGTCACGTTTCTCGTTCCGACGCTCCGCGTCGGAACGCAGCCGGTGGACGCTCTGCGTCCTGATTTGCGACGCGGAGCGTCGTGGTGACCCGTTCCCACGCAGAGCGTGGGAACGAGGAGTGTGAGATCTCAAAGTTAACGCAACTCGGCCCGAAAACCGTTTGGTGCTAGTACGATCGCCTCTTTCTCATCATAGCACGTCGGAGGCCCGCAGGAAAATAGGTTATCGTCCGGCAAGGTCGGCCGTGCCCACCACTTCCCCGCCACAGTATGGCCGGTGGAGCACGAACAATGCAGAATGACAGATGCGGAGCGCGGAAGGACGAGCGGGTGCCAAGGTGCCATATCGTTATTCATCATTCAGCATTCATCATTCAGCATTCAGTTCTCATCATTCAGCATTCCTTCAGCCCCCGATCTGGTGCATCGGTCGATCGGAGCGGGCAAACTCCCCGTCGTCCGTTCCGTGGGCCTTTTTCTTGGCGGCTACGGCCAGGCGGATCAACTGGGCCAACTGCCCGCTGCTGCCACCGGCCCGCAGAACGGCCCTGGCGTCCCACTGCCGCCTGGAAAACAGGCAGTTCCGCAGCTTGCCGTCCGCCGTCAAACGCAGCCGGTTGCAGGCATCGCAAAACGGCTCGGTGACCGACTGGATCAGGCCGATGCGGCCGCCACCGTCGAGGAAGCGATATTCGACGGCCGGGGCGTGCAGTCGGTTCGCTGCAACCGGTTCCAGTGGGCCGATCTCGCTGGAAAGGATCTGAAGGATTTCCTCACCCGGCAGCACTCGCTCGCTGTTCCATTGCCGGTCGGCGTCCAGCGGCATGAACTCGATGAAGCGGAGCCAAAGGGCGTGCCGCCGGGCGAACAGTGCCAGCGGCACGACTTCTTCTTCGCTCAGCCCGCGAATGGCCAGGCTGTTGAGCTTGATCTGCTGGAAGCCGGCTCGCCGGGCCGCGGCGATCCCTTCCAACACCTGGGGAAGTTGGTCGCGGCCGGTGATCTGCCGGAACTTATCCGGGCTGAGCGTGTCGAGGCTGATATTCAGCCGGTCAAGCCCGGCGGCCTTCAACGCAGCGGCGTGCCCGGCCAGCAGGATGCCGTTGGAGGTCATGGCCACCTGGTCAATTCCTGGCACGGCGGCCAACATCTCCACCAGACGTGGAAGGTCCTTGCGCAGGAGCGGCTCTCCGCCGGTCAGCCGAAGCTCGCGTATTCCCAGCCCGGCTGCCACCCGGACAAAACGCTCGACCTCTTCGAACGAAAGGATCTCCTCTCGCGGCTGAAACTGCACACGGCCGGCGGGCATGCAGTAGCGGCAGCGGATGTTGCAGCGGTCGGTGACCGAAATCCGCAGATCGGTGTGCAGGCGTCCGTGGCCGTCGACAAGTGGACCGGCAACGCTCAAGAGTTCACTACTCCTTGGTGGTTTTTGCGCGGTCCACCGCCGGGTGGACCCAATCGCTGGTGCCGTCGACGTAGTTTTCCTTCTTCCAGATGGGAACCACTTCCTTGAGGGGGTCTATCACCCAGGGGCCGGCCGCGACGGCCGGCCGGCGATGGGCCGCGCTGACGGCGATGGCCACGCTGGTTTCGCCGACGGGCAGATGTCCCAGCCGGTGAACGATCGTGCACTCTTCGAGCAGCCAACGCGCTCGAGCCTCGGCTTCCAGTTCCGCGAGTTTCTTTTCGGCCATTTCCGCGTAGCATTCGTACTCCAGCGAACTGGTCCTTCGTTGGCCGGTCACTTCTCGCGCTGTGCCCAGAAACAACACCACGGCGCCGGCCGCCGGGCAGCGGACGCCGTCGATCACAGCGGCAATGTCAATCGGATCGTCGGTTAGCCGGATCATGTCTGCCGGGTCTGTGCCGTGCTCAGCCGCAAGCGGCTGCTCGATGGGCCAAATCCCAAATCCCAAATCTGAAATCCCAAATCCCAAATCTGAAGTCTATTCTACCCGCCGCTGACCGGCGGGATACAGGCCACGTCGGCGCCGGCGACGATTTCGTCGGAATCGCGGGCATATTCGGTGTCGATGGCAAACGTCGCCTGCGCGACCAGGCCGGATAGTCGGGGGAGATCCCCCGCCAACCGGCGGCGGAGCTCGCCGATGGTGGCTCCCCGGGGCAGCTCCAACTCGACGTCCTCGCAGCCGGCGGCCTGGCGGGCCGCGGCAAACAATCGCACCCGCACGTTCACGTCACTATCAGCTCCTCTCCCGGGGTAGTCAAGAGGGGGGCGATCTCGGGCATCAGGCCGTAGGCCAAGGCCAGCAGCTTGATCGGGTGGATCGTGGGCTTGGTAGTGCCTTGTTCCATCTGGATCTTACAGGCGCTGCATTCGGTTACTCCCGCCTGGATCCCCGGGTCGCGGAGCCGGGAAATCAACCCCCAGCCGGCCCGAAGGCTGCTGCGGTAGTTCACACGCTTCATCCCGAAGGTGCCCGCCATGCCCGAGCATCCCACTTCGACACGCTGGACCCTCAGCCCCGGAATCAACCGCAAGAGGTTCTCGCCGGGGGCGCCGACCTGGAGTGCCTTGAGGTGGCAGGGCATGTGATACGCCAGGGCGGCGTGGATCGGCTTCAGGTCGAGTTGCAGCTTGCCCGTGGTGTGCATCTTCCAAAGGTAACTGCACGCCTCGCTGCTGTTCTCGGCGACCAGGCGGGCTTCGTCGTCGTCGATCAAGTCGGGATACTCTCTCACGAGGCATAATGCGGCAGCGGGTTCGGTGGCCACCACGTGGTATCCCTGTCGGACGGATTCGGCCAGCAGGGTGACGTTATGGTGGGCCAACCGGCGGGCGTGATCCAACGCGCCGCAGGCGACCGAGGCCATCCCGGCTGGCTTCTGCTGGGGAGGGACGTAGACGGCCGCCCCGTTGTGCTCCAGCACGGCCACCAGGGCCTCGGCCAGTTGCGGATCGTAATAGTTGGCGTAGACGTCGACGAAGTAGAGCACGCGGCCACCGCTGCGGCGCGTGGGTCGGGTTAGACGGCGGCGGGCCGCGCGGCGGAGGAAGCTCCACGAACTCACCCGCGGAAGCTTGCGACCCTGGGCAATCCCCAGCGTCTTCTCCAAAACCCACCGCATCTGGCGATTGCCGATCGCCCAATTCGTCACCGAGCTGACCAGTCCACCCAGCGCACTGAGCACGTCCAATCGCGTCATCGCCCAATCGGACAGTCGCAATCCGTTGACCGTCACGTAGGCCCCTTTGGCTTCGCGCATCAACTTGGGGACGTCGACCTTGGCTGGACATTCCAGCCGGCACATCTGACAATAGACACACAGATCGGCCACCTCCTTGAACTCTCCGCCGGCAAGGCTGCTGAGCTCCACCTCGCCGGTCAACAGGCCCCGGATCAAGTTGGCCTTCGCCCGGGGCGAAGACTCCTCGGCCGGCGAGAAGCGGAAGATCGGACACGTCCGCACGTCGGCCGCCTGCGAGCGACAGTCGCCGCAGCGGCTACAATCCGCCGCGTCGTCGGACAGGCGGGAGGGATCCCAATTCAATTGCAGCTCGTCCAGGTTTCGCAGCCCCGGGGATTCCGCCGGCGGGACTTGTTTCTGGGGGCCTTGAGGTGGCCTGATCGGCACCGGGCTGAGGTGGCGGGTCAATAGATCGGGATCGTCGCCGACGATCTTGCCTGGATTCAGCGTGCCTGACGGATCGAAGATCTGCTTCACCTGGCGGAAAACGTCGTACAGTCTGCCGGCCTGCCGAGAGATGTAGGCGGTGCGGCTGAACCCAGATGCGTGCTCTCCGCCGATCGTGCCCCCCACGTCGCAGACCTCCTGGTAGAGATCCTCGGCCAGCTCGCGCATCCGCCGAACCGCGCCGGCGTCGGTCAAATCCAGAAACGGCTGCATGTGGAGTTGGCCTTGGCCGGCGTGACAAAACAGCGAGGCGGTGACCTGATGGCGTTTCAACACGTTCTGCATCCGCACCAGGAAGTCCGGCAGCTCGTCCGGAGGAACCGCCACGTCTTCGACGACGGGCACCGGCCGGTTGGGACCCTTCATTAGGCAAAACGGTGGCTGGAACTTGTTCGCAAGATGCCAGAACAGCTCCGTTTCCGCGGGATCGAACGCTTGGCGGGCGCCGAACGCCAGGCGCTTGCGGTCCCGGATCTCGTCGACTATTCGGTGCACGCGGCCGCGGACCTCCAGCGGGTCGTCCCCCTCGTGCTCGACCAACAGCACGGCTTCGGCCGCCGGGGGAATCAGCACGTCGAACCGCACCTCCGATTCCCGGGCAAGGCCCAGGTGTCGGCGATCCATCAAATCGCAGGCGGTGGGCCGCGACGGCAGGATCTCAAGCACTGCGCGGGAGGCCTTCTCCAGACTCTCGAACAGCAGCAACGCCACCCCGCGGTGCCGCGGCAGCGTCTGAGTGGCCAACAGGGCTTCGGTCGTCAGCGCCAGGGTCCCTTCCGAACCGACCATCAGCCGGGCCAGATGCAGATGCCCTTCGGAAAGCACGTCCGTCAGGTTGTATCCGCAGTGGTTCAGCGGACACTTGGGTTGGTTTTGCCGGATCAGGTCGGCGTGTTCGCTCAGCAGGTTGGCCAGCCGGCTGACCAGCTCGCGTTTTCGCGGGTGGGCGTCGGCGCCGCCGGAGAGCGGCTCGCGGCCGACTTCCATCAGTTGGCCGTCGGCCAGGACCACTTGGAGACTGAGGACGTGGCGGCGGGTGGAGCCGTACTTCAGCCATCGGCTTCCCACGGCGTCCACGGCGATCATACTGCCGATGGTCGTCACGCTGGCGGCGGCGGGATCTGGTCCCAATACCCTCCCCAACGGACGCAGTTGGGCGTTGAGTCGTTCGTAGACCACGCCCGGCTGCACGCGAACCGCCTCGGACTCGATGCGGACTACGCGACGGAGAAACCTCGAGAAGTCCAAGACCAGGCCCGGCCCCAGCGATTCGCCGGCCACGCCGGTACCGGCGCCGCGGGCGTGGATCGGCAGCTCCTTTTCGGCGGCGTACTGGACACAGGCCACCACGTCGGCGGTCGAGCGCGGGCGGACCACTCCCAGCGGCTTGATCTGGTAGATGC
>CAZUAM010000175.1:0-5002 GCA_964618095.1 uncultured Planctomycetaceae bacterium
CAAGCAACCTCTTGCATCCAAAGGAGTTCCGTCGTCATTATAAGCAAAACTTTGGTTTAGCGGCGGCGCAACGGTGTTTAGCGGCCGACGGTACGTCGGCCCCTGGTAGCGCCGCATTTGCCAATCTGAGTCAGAACCGACATGCCACGTTTGGGACGGTCCCAGAATTCGGCCACCTTCCGGCCAACGGCTCCCGCCGCCCAACGGCTTGCCCGCCTACTGCGGAGGCCCCGGTGGAATGATCTCCGGGCCTGCCGGCCTTGGGGGCGTGATGGTGATCTTCAGCGGATTAGCCGCCGCGCCGTCGCCGCGGATGACGATCAGTTCGGCCGGGGTGGGGCCGGCCAGGGGCACGTTGGGCAACGTCGCCCGAACGCCCAGGTCGTACCAGCCCAGGATCTCGGCTTCCAGTTCCAGGCCGGCCATCTGCACCAGCAATTGCCCCGGCTGCGGACCGAAACCTTCGCCGGCCAGCACGACTTCGCCGCCGGCGGCCGCCTGAATCGGCTCAACTTCGAAAGCGGCCGGGTCCACCGGCAGGACCTCCTCCCGGCGAACCCGCACCCCGTTGTTGGCCTCCGACGTCTCGGTTACTTCCCGATGGGAGTCGACCAGCACGTGCAGCGTGCTAAATGGGACCGGGCTGTCCGGAGTCCCACCGCCCAGAGAGTAAACCTCAATCGGCAGACGAATATCGACCGATTGGGTGTCGCCCGCCTCGATCGAAGTCACCCTGACCCCCGCCTGCGGCAGATCCTCGGAAAGCCCCCCGTTGGCGGCCGCAAACAGCATCACGTTAAACGGCTGGGTGGTGGGCCGGTCGCTGTTGTTGCGGAGCCAAACCCGGTATCGGGGCCCGAGGCTCTCCTGCGGATGGCCCGGATCCACGAACCGGACTGCCAGCAATTGCAGGTCGTATCGCTCCATGACCACCACCGGCGGTACGTCCACCCACGTGCCGCAACTTACCACCGGCAGCGACACCCAGACCGGCGTCTCCCACACGATCCAACGCGGACACGGGACGTAAACCACCGGCCGACACCAAAGGGGCCGAGGGTCCCAAATCGGCCGGCAGTGATAATGCCACGACGAGCTGACCCAATCGGTCCACCTCGGATACCAACACACACCGGCAAAATACCGGTGCCCGTAATAGTGAAACCGGAAACAATGCTTCCCATAGTGCGGGCTGATCCGGCCATGGTAATATGCCCGGCCTGGATGGGGTCTGGCCTGGTGAGGACGATAATGATGGATGCCGGGCGCACCGGCGATGTGGCTGGGCCACGTGCGCCGATTCCCGTCGACAAGGTTCCTCACGTGTTGGTTCAACTCCAGCCGGCGGGCCACGTCGCCTTTCTGCAAAGCCCGGTATTGCTCGGCCAGCCTCAGTTTTCCAGCCACGTTTCCCCTGGTCAAGCGGTCCAACTGGCCGGCCTGGTAACGCTCGGGGAACCGCATCCTGGCTCCCGCCCCCATCCCTGCCGTCCGCTTCGGCGCCGGTCTGCCTTTGGGAGGATTTGCGGGAACCGGCCGTGTCGCGATCGGCTTGCCCACGTGCGGTCTCGCCCTCCGAGTCAGCCATCCCACCGACCCCGGACGCCCCGGCTCGGCAATCATCCTGTTACGAACGTCCGAGAGGGTGGGCCGAGTGGCACCAGTTGCCGACCACCCTGTCGGCTTTGCCTTTGGATTGGCTCTCATTCTGGGAAGATCGCTCACATTCGGCCTGGCTGTGCGGCTCGGCGACGGCATCGGTCTGGTACGCGATTGGGCCGCGAGCCTTTTGCGGACCTCAGAAAACGTGGGCCGCTTGCCGGAAGCGACCGGCGGCACTGCTCTCCGACCTTGCGGGCTGGCTCCCAGCTTAGGAAGGTTGGGCAGGCTCGGTTTTGCGGCCGGGCTCGGCCGGGGGGCCGGCTTGACAGAGGGGCTGGCCGAAGGGTTCGAACGCAGGTTGTTCGAGACAGGTGGCTTCGCCACGGCGGGTGGTGGCTTGGGTCGAACAACTCGCTGCAAGGCGGCCTTCCGCAGCCGTTCGACGGCCGCCTGGCTCGCCCCGGTCGATCTTGCCGCCGGCCTTGCCGAGGACTTCGGTGGGGTCCATGCAGGTCGTGGCTGGGGGCTTGTGCCCGTTCGCATCGAGCGCGGCGTGGAAGGCGTGCGTCTCGCCACTTCAGGCGTCGAACGGTTCCCGGGGGACGCGGGACGCGTGAATCCGAGCGCTGGACGGGTCGCCGGAACAGTGGGTCGCGCGATCTTGGGTGTCGAATGAATCGACGGAGAAACGCGGCGCGTCGGCTTGGCCGCCGAACGGCCCACCGAAGGTGTAGGACGGGTGACCGCGGGCGACGAGCGGCTCACTGGAGGTGTGGAGCGGGGGCTTCTGGCAATCGGGCGCGCCGGGGGGTCCCTGGGGGGGGGGGGGGGGGGGGTTCGGGCCCGGGGGGGGGGGGGGGGGCCGCGCCGGCCTGGGAGGCAGCGCGCGAGGTCGTCGTGCGTTGGCCTGGGCCCGCGCCCTGGCCGCCGCGACCTTCGCCTCCTTGTCCGACGACGACCGCTTCGGTCTTTGCGCCATCGCGGGAGGCATCGAGCAGAGCAGGACCCCCACGATGACCGTCCCCAGGGCCGTATTGCGCGAGATCGTGGCCAGTCTGGAGCGTCGGTTTGGAACAATCATCGCCTGCTCCCTGGTTGGAACAACGAGTTTGCCGGATTTCTGAAGGGGTATTCGATGCGAAAGATGTGCCAGCCGGTTTGCGAACAACCGCCGGAAGGTGCGGCGATCGGCGTAACTATTTACGTAAAAACGACTTGCAACGTGAAAATGGCCGACAATGGCCGGTCCCACCGAGCGGCCGAACGCCTGCTGGCGCAGTCATACCGACCTCGTGAATCATTATGATGACACCTCCCGGCGGGCGTGGAGATCGTGGGTAGTAGTCTGTCCGGATCGAAATGACCGGTTATACTACAGTGGAGGGTGTTCTTGCGGAGTTGGCATAACTCACACTGATTGAACAACTTAGGACGCGCGCGTGCGAAGTCCGTGTCAGACCGTTTAGCGGGCGGGCTTGCCCGCCGTGAACTCACCGGGAGTTTTCAATGCATTCCACGGCGGGCAAGCCCGCCCGCTAAACAGGAACCCCGCTAAACAGGAACGTTGTCAAACCCTTCGCTGTAGTATTAGTATCCCCCAGCCACCCGGCAGATCATTCTGGAACTGGCCCACGAAAACGTCCAAAAACAGCAGAGGTATCCGGGATGTCTGGTGTCGATGACCGGCCCGGCAGGCACAAGCAGCGTACCGCATGCCGTTTCCGATGGATGTCCGCGGTCGTTCTGATTCTTTGGGCCGGCATTCTCAGAGCGGCCTGGGCAGCCGAGCAGCCGTCCTTTACGGAGATTACGGGAGTCTCGGGGGTGGCAAAGATGGTCGACGGCCATTACGCGGCCCATCCGCAGTGGTGGCTCAGCGGGCTGCATCTTGTCGACCTGGACGCAGACGGCGACCTCGATCTGTTCCTGAGCACCCACGGCCGTGGTCCGGCCTTGGCTGCGCTGAACGACGGCACCGGCCGGTTTGTCAAGGCGCCGGGCACCTACCCGTGCAGTGAGATTCATCTCGCCTACGACAGCGATGAAGACGGCAAGGTCGACCTGACCATGACCTATCAGGACGGCGGGGGGCGATGGTGGCGCAACCGTTCTGTGCGGGGCAATCTCGACTTCCAGGCAACCGGCATCACCCGCGGTACGAATACCGCCCGGCGCCAGGCCATGATCGACATCAACCGCGACGGCCAGGTCGATTGGCTTCGCGGCACGGGAAAGGGAATCCACTTTGATCTTGGCGACGGAGGAGGATCGTTCGCTCAAGATAGTCGTTTCCTGCCGGTTACCCGGGGGCGTGCGGAGGTCCTCTGCCTGCCGCAAGACATCGACGGCGACGGAGACATCGATCTGCTGGCCGAATGGGGACACTACGGCGCCGCGGACGGCAACAGCCGCATCCTTCGCAACCACGGCGGCATGAACTTCACCGATGCGACGGCAGAGGCGGGGCTGCCCCTAAAAGACACGTCGATCAAGGGGGCCGGCGACGTCGACCAGGACGGCGATCCGGACCTGATCTGCCTCGAGCGGCGGAAGGAGTTCGTAGTCTATCTCAACGACGGCGCCGGCTGCTTCGCCAGAAAAGACGGGGCAGTCTCCGGCGTCGAGAAAGGCGCGTCGATGGCCTCCTGGGGAATCGCCGTCACCGCCGACTTCGACAACGACGCAGTGGCCGACATTCTGGTCAACGGCAAGCATTTCCTCAAGCTCTTGCGAGGAACCGGCGGAGGGAACTTCCGGTACATCAACTCCGCCTGGGGTATCCAGGACGTCTCCGCCTCGTCGGTCGACGACGGGCTGTGCTTCGGCGACATCGACGCCGACGGCGATTTGGACATCGTCGGCTACACCTCGATCGGAGGGCAACGCAAGATCGCCGTGTATCGAAACGACCTGCCCCAGCGAAATTGGCTCCGCGTCCGGCCGATCGGCCCAGCCGGCAACCGGGGAGCCGCAGGCGCCAAGATCCGCGTCTACCAGCCGGGTACGCAGCGATTGATCTGGTATGAGCAGGTGGCGATCTACGACAGCCAATCGGCTGCCAGCTACTACGGGCTGGCCCGGACCGAGCGCCACTTCGGCCTGGGAAACCGGACGAGCGTCGACGTGAGTGTCGAGTTCTATCCCACCGGCTCGCTGGTCCGGAGACGCGGCGTGCGCGCCGGCCAAACCATCACGGTCCGAGAGAAGGCGGGATCTTGATGCATTCCGGTGCCGAGTTAGTACCACCGCGCCAGGTCGGCGGCCATCACCCGGGGATTCTCGTTCCCAAGCTCCGGCTTGGGAACGCACTTCGGATTCTCGTTCCCAAGCTCCGGCTTGGGAACGGATTTCCTCGAAGCTCTGCTTCGAATGACGCGGCCGACGAGCTAAGCAGAGCTTG
>CAZUAM010000175.1:5102-11583 GCA_964618095.1 uncultured Planctomycetaceae bacterium
GCGGGCGTTACGTTACCAAGCTGGAGCTTGGTAACGAGTTGTGTAGTGTGAACTTTTCCTCGAAGCTCTGCTTCGAATGACGCGGCCGACGAGCTAAGCAGAGCTTGGCGGGCGTTACGTTACCAAGCTGGAGCTTGGTAACGAGTTGTGTAGTGTGAACTTACGCAACTCTCAACGCCAGGGCGTGCGAAGATCGTGAACCACCATAGCGAGCTTTGCGTGAAGCGCCCGCAGCCGGTCCCGCCTGCGGCCGTGAACAGGGTCCTTTCTCAGCCGCCGTCCTCGCCGCCCGGCGTCGAATGCGGACGGCCATGGCCGTGGCAACAAAGGATACTCGGTTCGCACAGGAGAGGCGACTGGCGGAACGGGCCGGAGTCTGCTATTCTTCCTGGAAAGGCCGTCCCGATGAATTTCGTCTGCGCGTCGAGAGCCGGCTCACTCGTCGCGCTGACCGAGGGAGAAATAGACGTGAACCGCAATCGAAAGACTATCTTTGTGTGGCTTGTGGGCATGGTCGTGACCGCCGTATTCGCTGTGGAGAAGGTGGCGACGGCCGCGCCCCCGTTGGTGCTGGTCGAAGGCGGGCGTCCGGCTGCGACGATCGTGACCGCCGCTAAGCCCAGCGAGAACGCCCGGGTCGCCGCCCTGGAGCTGCAAGAGTATCTGCAGAAAATCAGCAGCGCAAAGCTTCCCATCGTAACCGACGCCTCGGAACCCCGTGGGACGCTGATTCTGGTCGGACCGAGCAAACTGATCGAGCGGATTGCGGACCTGAAGATCCCCTCCGGACGAACGCGAAACCTCCGCGAAGAAGGATTCGTGATCCGCACCCACAAGGACCGCCTGATCCTCGCGGGCAACGACACCGAGCCCTATCTGGGAACGCGATACGCCGTGGTCGAGCTGCTTCATCGGCTGGGCGTGCGCTGGTTCCTGCCGGGCGAGATTGGCGAGGTGGTCCCGAAGATGCGGAGGATTGCGGTTGAAGAAATGGACGTCCTCCAACGCCCCGACTTCCCCATGCGCAACTTCTGGGAGCACGCCCGCGGGAACATGGCCGCCGAGTGCACGGAGTGGAAGATCCACAACAAGATGAATCCGCGTTGCCAAGAGGTGTTCGGCGTGCCGGGCGACGGTTCGGTGGCAAACTACCTTCCCAAGGACCAGTTTGCCGCGCACGGCGACTGGTTTGCGCTCAGCAGGGACGGCAGCCGCAACAAAAACCACCCCTGCACGACCAGCGAAGGCATGATCCGGCATTTTGTCGAGCGGATCAAGGCCGACGCCCGGGCCGGGCGTCGCGTTTCGTCTTTCGCTCCGGACGACGGGTATCCCCGCTGCTGGTGCGAAAACTGCGCCCAGATCGGCAATCACTTCGACGGCTACGGTTCCAACGACCGGGACCCGGTGCCGGAATCGTCCGCGAGCAACGAGTGGTTCTACTTCGTCAACCGGATTCTGACGGAAGTCAACCGGGAGTTTCCCGATCATCTGATCGCCACCAACGGCTACGCCAACCGCGATATCCCGCCCGAGATGCCTCCGGGCGTCGTCTTCAACGCTTCGCAGAATCTCACCGTGATGTTTGCAAACATCTGCGCTTGCACGATCCACGCCTACGACGATCCGAAATGTTGGCAGATGCACCGGCAAGGACAGATGATCCGCAGGTGGTGCCGGCTGTCGGACAAGGTGTGGATCTATAACTACAACTACACCATGCTGGTGAGCAAAGGCACGATCACTCCCATGGTCCATCGCATTCGGCGCAACATCCCGCTGCTGAAGCGGTGGGGAATCATCGGGTTCCACGACCAGGACGAGGAAGACTGGTCGCTGACGGGGATCCCCACGCGCCTGGTCCGCGCCCGGCTGGAGTGGGACGTCCGGACCGACGTGGACGCGGTTTTGGACGACTTTTTCACCAAGTGGTTCGGTCGAGCGGCCGCACCCATGAAGGCCTACTACACCGCACTGGAAGAGGCTTTTGAAAACAGCACGCAGCACGGCCACGAGGACGTGATCCTCCCGCTCGTCTACACCGAGCCGCTGATGAAGAACTTGAACGCGTCGATCCGCTCGGCCGAGGCGCTCGCCCGGTCGGAAAAAGAAAAGCTCCACCTGCGGATCGAGCGGCTGATCTACGATCATCTCTGCGAGTACGTGGCCATGGAGAAGGCCAAACGCCGCTGCGACTTGGCCGCCGCCGCCGGGCACGCCGGCCGGATGGTCGAACTGGATGAGCAGCTCAACGCCATCACACCCTTCATGGGCTGGCACCCGTACCGGGCCTACGGCGCAAAATGGGAGCAAAAGCGGATGCTGCGGCTGGCCGCCAGGACCGACGGCACGGAGGGCGATCTGGTGACGGTGCTGCCCCAAACCGCCCGGTTTCGCACCGATCCGCTGGACGACGGCCGCTACGAGCGCTGGCAGGATGCCTCCTTCGACACATCGAGCTGGACGGGCATGAAGACCACCGCCGGATGGAATGCCCAGGGCTTTCAGGACCCGAAGGGGCACCCATACAAGGGCATCGCGTGGTACCGGTTCGACGTCGACGTGCCGGCGGATGCTCCACGAAAGGGCGTCTTCCTATGTGGACCGGCCGTGGTCAACGAAGCCTGGGTCTGGGTAGACGGAAGTTACGCCGGCCACCGCCCCTACAAAATGCCCTGGTTCCGCCCCCACGAACTCGACCTCAAAGTAGGCAGACTGCTGAAGCCCGGCAAGAAGAACCGCATCACGGTGCGGGTCTTGTGCAATTTCGACGTGTTCGGCGCCAACGGCATCTACGAGCGGATGTTCCTCTACGCGCGGAAGCCGGGTACCTGAACCCTAAGGTTGCAAAAAACCACGCCGAAGGCGCTGAACAACGTAGCCCAGGGTCGCGCAGCGCACCCTGGGATGAGAAGCGATCAAACGTCCCGAAACCCCGAAGATGAGAAGCGATCAAACGTCCCGAAACCCCGAAGGGGTTTTACAAATCCGGGTGGGCGCCCGAGCTGGCACGTGTGTTGTGAAACCCCTTTGGGGTTTCGGGGCCCATCGCGCGGCTCCGTACCCTGGGCTGTGTTGTAAAACCGCTTCGCGGTACCCGCAGAAATCGAATACGGAGTGAATTCAGGTCACGCGGTGGCAGTCCGCCCTCAAGACTCCCCGATCGCGAGGGTCATTCTCCCTTCACGGCGCCCTGGATCAAGGGAGTGAACGGCCGCGTCCACCCTTTCGGAAAGGCCCGGTTGCCGACCGTCAGCTCGTGATCTCCCGCAGGAACGGAAAGGCCGATCTTCCAGGTCTCGTCGTACGTGCCCCAGCCGTTGTTGGGATAGTCGGTCCAGCAGGCCATCCACTCGCGGCCGTCGACGGCATAAGAGGGTCGCACGATCAGCGGCGGCTGCGTCATATGCAGCACGCGGGCACCACGTGCTCCAACGGGCCGTGCGCCTGGACGATATGGCCCCGATAGCCGATCTTTCCGCTGCCCGCCGTCAGGCAAAGCGCCACGCGATCAGCGAAGACCCGTATCGCACCGGCCCTGCCGCTGAACGTGACGCCGTCCCGATCCCATCGAAAGGGGGCGTCGCCAAGGAACACGAGATCGGTCGATTCCGTGGTCTTGATCTGCATCACGCCCGGCGCGATCGCCTTGCAGGTCGGAGGCGGCTGTCGATCTTTGCGGGGGTAAACGACATAGAAGTAGTCCTGTTTCGGCCCGCCCGGAACGACCACGATCGTCTTCGTCTCTGAAGCAGCTTTGAAGGTCATGCGCGTGCGCACCTCGCGCGGCTCGCTGAACCAGAACCAGGTGGAGGCGCCGTACTTCGTGTTCATCTCCATCACCTGCCCGCGCAAGCTGGGGAACTGGCCCTCCGGCACGACTTTGTCCAGGGGCGTTTCGGCCGGGTCGAAGGCCACACCGTCCACGCGAATCAGATCGGCGCCGTCCAGGTTCATCCACTCCCACCAGCTCGGGCGAGACCGGCCGCCGGAAAAGGTATCACGCATGACGAAGTAGCTGGGACCGTCGGGTCGTGCCGTCTTGAGAAACAGGACGTGGCGGTTCCACGACATGGGACCCTGGCCGTCGGCGAAGATCTGCGACGGATAGAACCGCGAGGCCACGGCGTAGTCGGCGTTGGTGCCGAACCCGTAATCCGCCACCGTGGCATCCACGCGCCCGAAACACTCCTGCACGTCGCGGCGGCCCAGCTTCACCTGGTTGTGGTAGACGGCGTTGTTCTCCGTTGCCGGGCCGGAGTAGTATTGGTAGCCGGTGCCCGGCGAAAGCGGCGCGCCCTTGGCGTAGAGGATCACGTTCAGCGCGTCCGTGTCCCAGTGTCCCCAGTTCATCCCCGCACGCAGCAGCATGGCCGTCTCGTTCGGCGTGTTGAACTGGTGGCGGAACACGACGCCGTACGTGGGCAGCAAGGTGGTCGCCAGGGGCTTCGGATTCTTCCGAACGTAGGGCAGGTAGTACATCGCATGCGGCGTGGCATTGACGTGGTCGTGCCCGTTCGGCCCGCGCTCCAGGGGCATGCTGCCGTTGCCCAGCGTGTTCATGAAACGCAGCCAGCCGGCGAACTGCGGATCGCGATCGACCTGGGCGGCCATACTGAAGCCCCAAACGTTCTCGACCAAGTTCGAAGAGTTCCCCATCCCCGGGATGATGCGGTAACCGTGGTAGCGCGGGTCGCGCATCGAGAGATGGCTCAGCCATCGCAAGAACCACGCGTGGTACCCGTCCTTGCCGAAATCGTAGATGCCGCGGTTGCGCAAGATGTTCTGGGTAATGTTCAGCGTGCGGAAGGGGCTGTAAAGTGCATAGCTCGGGCACTCGATGTTCACGCCGTCTACCGCCATCTCCGTCGAGTACTTGTACTTGGCGAAGTCGTAGATCGACTGCATCCAGTACGCATAACGCGGGTGATCGGGGAGCAGTCCGGCGAAATAGGACAGCGCCAGCGTCCGGTTGATCGGCATGTTGTTGTTGCCCAGGTGTACGCCGGACCCCCGGGGATTGAAGTCCGGGTCCGACATCACGTACGCATAGAGCGCCAGCCGGCGGCGGAGCTCTTGTCGCAAGCCTTGGGGCAGATCGGGGCAGGCCAGGGCGTCCTCAGCGAGGTTGACAAAGGCCAAGAACTGCGATTTGCGGTAGTTCGACAGGCCCACCAGAAAGAAATCGTTCTCCTCGTACGGGCGTTTCAGGCCGTCAATCACCCGCCGTGCGTGGGCAACCGCATCCTCCGTTTTCCCGCTGAACAGGTACCAACTCTTGAGAAACGCCCCGTCCGGATGTTCGTCGAGCACCTTGCGAAGCCGCGCCACGTGATCGGGCGAGAAGAACGCTCCCGGATACTTGGCGACGGCGCTGTTCTCCGGATAATCGATGAGCCAATCCTTGTAGCGATCCAGGCCGACGTGGCCGAAGCGTGCCTGGGCCAGCTCGAGCTCATTGCCGATGTACAGCCCCCAGCATCGGCGGCCGTAGCTGGGCCGCAGTCCCGGGTCGTGCTCATGGGTGGAGAAAGGGGAGTGGTCGTCGGTGACCTCCAGCGACCAGCGAGACCAGCGGACACTAAGAGGTAGAGCAACGGTGATGCCGACTCGTTGCTGATACCACGCGCAGAGGGCCATCGCGCGGCGCCACGATCCCACCGAGAGCGGGACCAGCCCCACGTTCCTGTCCCTGCCCGGCTGCGGCAATCCGCCGTCCCACACCTGCACGCCGCCTTTGGCATCGCCCCAGCGCCCGGCAGGCAGGATCTTCTCCAACAGCACCATGCCTGTTTGGGGCATGAACGGCCGGGGCGCTTCTCCCACCCCGCCGACCGGCGCTTCGGGGGGCTTCGCCTTCCGCTTCCCTTCCACGTACGTCCGGCACGCCGCAGACTTCATCGCCGGCAATTGCTGCTCGCCGCTCGAGTCGACCCAGCCGAC
Source organism: uncultured Planctomycetaceae bacterium (assembly GCA_964618095.1). Classification (GTDB taxonomy): domain Bacteria; phylum Planctomycetota; class Planctomycetia; order Pirellulales; family Thermoguttaceae; genus CAZUAM01. The sequence continues at coordinate 11,046 of CAZUAM010000175.1, forward strand.
GCTGCCTGGCTGCCATCCGCGGTGCAAGTCCAACAGCAACACGTCTTCGCCCTTGGTGATTTCGCCGAAGTCGAATTCCTCGGTGAAGACGGCCAGCGGCACTCCCGGCGAAAGCCGCACGCGGCAAACGTAGTCTCCCTTGGGCGAGAAGCCGTAACGTGCATCGTACTCGACGACCGCCGGCCCTTGTCGCACCACTCGAAACGCCCGAGAGGTCACCTTGCGTGTGGTGACGAACCTCGCCCCGCCCATCCAAGCACCGTCGGGGCCGGCCCATCGCAGGATCGGCGGTGTCACGCGCGACGCGGCCAACGGCTCCGTGTAAGACACCGCTCCCGGCAGGGGCAGTTCCAGGGCCAAGAACTCGTTCCTTACCACAAAGCTTTGGCCCTGCACTCCGGCCTTCAGGGTTGAACGTCCGCCGGTACGGGCGCCCTTGGGCTGCAACCTGTACGTTGCGGTCCCCCCTCTTGGCACGGAAGCTATGAAGGTAAGCGTGTTCCCGTCAAACTGGTGAGGAACCCACTCGGCCCGGCTA
>CAZUAM010000176.1:0-8813 GCA_964618095.1 uncultured Planctomycetaceae bacterium
CAGCGGCCCAATCCGCCCGGATTGGCATTGCCGCTGCGGAATTCTATCCGCACATTGCCATTACCGGGAGCATCTCCCTTCAGGCCGAGCAGTTCAGCGACCTGTTCGACTGGCGCAGTATCGCCGGAAGGGTGGGGCCCGGTTTCCAATGGAACATCCTGAACTACGGTCGGATCCAGAACAGCGTTCGGGTCGAAGACGCGCGATTCCAGCAAGCCGTGATCGGTTATCAGAACACGGTGCTGGCGGCAAACAAGGAGGCAGAAGACGCCATCGTGGCTTTCTTGCGCGAGCAGCAGCGCGTCAAATTGCTCCAACAAGCCGTCCAGGAGGTAACCAGAGCATTGGAGATCGGACTGCACCTGTATGAACAAGGGGTCATCGATTACCAGCGGGTCCTCGATTCTCAACGGGCGCTCGTATTGCAGGAAGACGCACTGGCACAGAGCCAGGGTAAGGTCGCTACGAATCTCGTTGCCGTGTACAAAGCCATCGGTGGCGGCTGGCGGATGCGTTGCGCGCCCGATGCGCCCCTCTCAGGCCAAGTAGACACACCCTTCCAAGAGGAGGCTCAACCGGATGATCATGCCCCGCTTCCAGCCGAGCCGTTGCCAGTCAACTCGCCTTCGCCGATGTAGGCTCGGATTACGCCGCAATTGCCGTCGGTAGTCAGCCGAGCGAAAGTCAGCGGCCCGGCCGGCGCGCGGCCTTCCAGCGCCCCGTACGTCTTCTCTTCGCCGAGAATGGAGCCCAAGATGGGAGCCGTGCTGATCCGGACGTTGGGTAAGAACGACTTGGCCCACTTTCCGCAGTGAAACAGGACACACTTGTCCGGGTCGTCGCCGTAGTTGTTGTTCCAATCGACCAACGCACTGGGCGTGCCCGAAGCGAGCTGCAAAGCGTACATCGACAGCGCGCCGGTGACGTCGACCTCGCACGCACTGGGCATCAGCCGTTCGCTCACCATGCTCATTAGCGTGCAGACGTTGACGCCGTAGTTCTCTTGCACCGAGGTCCAGCACTGGATTGCCGAGGCGTCCAGGCCGTTGTCATCCATCCAACGGCCGATCACGACGGCCAGCTTGGCCATTTGCTCGAGCTTCTCCGCCGGGACGCCCTCGGTGGCGGCGTAGGCGCGAATCTCGTCGAGTCGGGCTTTCACCTCGGCGGCGGAGGCGTCGAGCCGCTGGGCCTGGCCAAGGATTTCGGAAAGATCCACCGTCGTCACGCTGACCCCGTTGGCTTCCAGGATCTTCTCATTGTAGCGAACCGTATTGAAGGCCCCGGGGCGGGCGCCGATGGCCCCCAGCCGTGCCCGACGCAGACCGCCGACCACGCGACACACCGATACGAACCTCTGAAGGTCGGCACGGAAGGCGTTGCTGCTGGGATGGACTACGTGTTGCCGGGTGAGCGAGAAGGGGATGCCGGCCTGCACCAGGTTGTTCGAGACCGAGATCTTCCCGCAGAAGGCGTCGCGGCGGCTGGCCGCGTCGAGCTTGGCCGGATCGTCCGGGTATCCCTGCACCAGCACGGGCACGTTCAACTGGGATAGTTTCAGCGTGTCGGCCACGCCCTTCTCATCACCGAAATTGGGCAGCACGACCAACACGCCGTCGATCTGTGCAGACTTCGACCGAAACAGCGCGGCGCACTTCTGCGCGTCGGCGTAGGTCTCCACGCCACCCAGCTTGCTCTCGTGTTCACCCAGCATCACCACGTCGACGTCCAACCCGCGAAACACCTCCACCACGTCCTGCCGCTGATGACCCCCAGGGTCGCAATTGCCATTTCGCTCTCTCCGTCTTTCATGAATTCGCCGATGTTCAATCACTTGAGATCCTCGGCGATGGTGAAGACGATTCTTTGGTAGCGCGTCAGCGGTGTGCTGCCGCCGTCGGTGACCTCCAGGATGATGTGAATCGTCTTGCCTGGCTCGTCGGGTACGACGAAGCCGGCGCGGGCCTCGGACGTGGCGTTGGTGATCTCGATCTTCGCTTTGACGCTATCCACGTCTGTGTATTGCCACCACCTATGCTTGAGGCGGTCGCCGTCGGGATCGGTCGAGCCTTCGGCGCTGAGGGTCGCGTTTTGCCCGGGCTTGACGGTCCGGTCCAGCGGCCCGACGACCTTGGCATGCGGCGGATGGTTGGCGTCGTCGAAGTCCTTGATGCACCAATCGGCTCGGGCGGCCCAGTCGTTTTGGAAGGCTTCGGCCCAGCGCCAAACGGGCTTGTCGAGATTGCCGGCGTCGCGGGCACCACGCCAGACGGCACCGCCGGCCCGCTCCTGGACGAAGCGGCCACCCCATCCGCCCCAGCCCGGGTGCTCAAGACTCCGCAGACCGACGACAATCTGGTGCATGAACGAGGGAGAGTCGCCCTCCGAGCGGAATGCCCCGCGGTTGGATTCGTAGACGGCGCAAAGCGGGCCATGGTTGTTCAGAATGTGCTTCTCCATCCAAGGCTTCTGGAAGAAGCTCTTCTCGGGCTGCGGGATCTTCTTGGCCCAACTGTAAGCGATCGAGGCGAATTGCCGGAAGCTGCCCAATACCTGGAGCCTCGGCCAACTGGGCTCAATGTAGTCGCGGAAGGTCCTGTCCTGATCGAGGATAATGTAGATGATCGCCTTGTGGGAGACCTTTCCCATCTGATCAGGGTGCTTGTGCTGGATCTTCCATAGCGCCCGGGCGATGGTGTTCGTGCCACCCCAAGCCTGTAGATAGACCGGGCCGGGCTTATCGTCGAGCAGGATCTCGACAATTCGATCCGAACCGGGCGTGTCCTGGCTCATGTCTCCGACGTTCACGACGTTGCCGGTGTAGACGAGCTTCCGCAGCGCATCGGCCGTGGGGAATCCTTCGGCGTGTTGCGACAGCTTGGGATAGATCTTTTCGTACAGGTCGATTTGCTCGTCGAGCCAGACCTCGTCGGCCCAATTATGTCGTTTGACGTCCTTGCCGTTGCCCTTCCAATGGAACTTGGAGCTGCTGTGGATGATTCCCTCGATGTCCCACTGGTTCGCGTAGAGCAGGAACCGGACCATCGAGCAGCGATCGTCGATCTCGCCGTCGGTCGTGGCAATGATGCGAGGGCGCGTGCCGGGTGGCGGCGTCGGGACGCTCACGCCCGCGGCGGCTTCGTCGGCCGGCCGGGAGGAGGGGCCCGTCGGCACGGTCCGCGCCAGCGCGGCAGGAACGGCGGCTTTGAAGTTGGGCACGGCATGGGAGGCGGTCTGGAGTCCTCGGATGGCCTCGAGACTCAGGGCCCCATCCGGCCCGGTGCGGCTGCCGAAGATCCGGATGCCGTGCAGTTGTCCTCGGAACTGGCGATTGGTGCCGTGACGGTGGATTGTGCGGTTGTAGTTGCCGATCGTCAGCCCGCCGCTGCCCGAGCCGGTGGACCCGGCGGCGTACGACGTGGTTCGGTCCAGCGTCGCCGGCGTTGTTGGATCGCCGAAGTGCCAGCGGACGTTGCCTGACTGCCTGGTGCCGTCGTAGGTGACCGCAAAGAAGACCCATTTGCCCGGCTTGAGCCGCTCTGGCGAGGAGTCGTTGTTGACTCTGTCCGGCCACTCGTTGACCGCCAGCCGGAGGCGTCCGTCGCCAAGATGCACCAGATCGAAGCCTGCCCGGTTGTAGTTCAGGTTGAAGGCGAGGCGGTTGCCCCCGGGACCCGTCGCGAGACTGACCGGTCGGGCCCAGCCGCAGATTGTCAGTGACCGCAGACCTTCGAGTTGCGGCATCGGCTTCTCGTCGGGCCCGACGGCGACCCAGCCCCACGGCCCTCCACCGGGCAGGCTCAACGTACCGTCGTCGCCTTGCGTGATATTGCCGTACAGCTTGACTGGCGTTTGATCGTTGACTGGCGTTTGATCGTTGACTGGCGTTTGATCGTTGACTGGCGTTTGATCGTTGACTGGCGTTTGATCGCTCTTCAGACCGACCTGCACCAAAGGGGCGTTCGGATCGGCTCCCTTCGCGGCCGGCTCCGACCACGCGCTTGTGACGAGACCAGCGACTGTCGCAACGACTGTGGCTTGCCAATTGATCTGCATAACATGTTTCCCTGGAGTGAAGGCTTGGAGTGATAATGGTAGGTCCATGTGGTGGTCGTTCTTGCTTGTCGTACTCTTGAGGGCTTCTGCTTGGGACGCAAACGCCCCACCGTGCAGATCTTCCTTTTGCTCGCCATTATCCACCGAGGAATAGTCCCAGTCTACCTTGATTTCCAGAGAAACTACCTCTATCCTGGGGTCATGCGCCACTTTGACGACAGCCGCCAGCGGTTTGCTCCCTACGGGCTGACCTGTCGAATCTGGGAGCCCGCGCGGATGCCACGCCTGGATCGGCACGATGAAATCGAGATCAACCTCCTCGACCACGGGGGCATGACGTACATCTTGGGTGGCGAGAGGATTACCGTTCGGGCCGGCGAAGTCACGGCATTCTGGGCGGCCGTGCCGCATCAAATCGTCGATTCCCACGACCTGACGTTCTACTACGTGGTAACGGTGCCGTTGAACTGGGTTCTCGGATGGGGGTCACCGGGGGGGCGCGATGTCACAATAGGCACCACTGCGGGCCTGGATCGTCTTCAGGCTCAACCCAAATGAGAAACATCGGTTTACGTTTGGAGACCTGCAAATAATGCGTCCTTGGAATACTCGATCAGTAATGCTCTGCGTCCTTGTCACCGCCTTTGCGTCGAGTTGGTGCCGTGGTGGCGAAAGGGTTCTGCTGCCAACGGCTCCGCAGAAATCGGTGGTGTGGCGATACGTCTTTGTCGAGCCGAAAGAGGGCTGGCAACAGCCCGACTTAGATGACTCGGATTGGAATCAGGGCTCGGCGGGATTCGGTACGGCCAAGACTCCGGGAACAACTGTTAACACCACCTGGGACACCAGCGATATCTGGTTGCGTGCCGAATTTGATTACGATGTCCGCGCATTCGAGAAAGCTGCGGTTCACCTCTATCACGACGAGGATGTCACCGTTTACTTAAATGGCCGTAAGGTCCTCCAGCGGCAGTGGTTCGTCCCTCGCTATGAGCTGTATGACGTGACGCAGGCATTCAAAAAGGCGGTTCGTAAAGGGCGCAACGTTGTAGGCGTCACCTGCCACCAAACGTACGGTGGGCAATACATTGACTTGGGGATTGTTTTGGATCCCCAGCGGAGAATGCTGCGCCAAGTTGAGTTGCCCCCCATCAAACCGCTCTTCGATCATCCCCTGCGTGACACATCCATCTGCCTGGCCGCTGACGGCAACTACTACCTGACCGGGACGACCGGGAACAACACGGGCGGCTCGGACGACCCCAAGAGTTGGTGGCACGTCAACCAGGGAATCCGAGTCTGGAAATCGCCCGATCTCAAAGAATGGCAGCCACTCGGGCTGGTGTGGAAAATCGAGGATGGGACCTGGCAGAAGGAGTTCCACAACAATCGACGGGCACTCTGGGCACCGGAGATTCATTTCCTGAAAGGCACCGTCTGGCTGACTTTCTCGATGAACTTCGGGGGCACGGGGCTCCTGAAGAGCGTTTCCGGCAAAGCGGAAGGCCCCTACATAGACGTTCATCCCCAGGGCCCCATCGCCGGCAACATCGATGCGTCGTTGTTTCAGGACGACGACCGGACCGTTTACTTCGTTTGGCAAAACGGGCTCATCGCCAGAATGAACGATGATATGACGGTCTTGGCTGAAAAACCCCGTTTGCTCAAGCCATCGAATCACCATCAGGTCGGGTTTGAAGGCGCTTACCTGACAAAACGCGGCGGCAAGTACTACTTGATCTGCGCTGATTTCATTCAGGGCGATTATCACTGCATGGTTGCCGAAAGCGACCACGTGTACGGCCCGTACGGCCCGCGATATCTGGCAATACCGCACGGAGGTCACAACATGTTCTTCACCGACAAGGACGGCAACTGGTGGGCGACCTTTTTCGGTAATGACCCGAGAGCGCCCTTTCGTGAGCGTCCTGCGATACTTCGGATCAAGCTGGACAAAGAAAAGCGAATCACACCTCAGCATTGAATACCCCGGCCAAAGAAAGGAACCGTCCAAAGTATTGCGTTTGTTAGTGTCACTGCATCGAGGCGTAGCCGAATTGAAAGAACGTCTGCTGCAATCATCTAGAAACCGTTAGAAGCCTGCAAGATCCACGATGAAACGACTCCTCCTTGATGCTGTCACGAAAACGCCCATCCTTCTCTTGCTTTCTGCTGCCGGCTTCGCACACGCTCAACAGGCCCCGCAAACCGTCGAAGAAACCTGGGCGAGGTTCGACCCCAAGGCCGAGCCGCTGGAAATCGAAGTCATCCGTAAATGGAAGGAAGACGCTATCGAGTTTCGCCACGTCCGCTACGTGGTCGGCACGTTTGAGGGCCGAAAGACCCGTGCCAGCGCCTTCTACGCGTTTCCTGATAAAAACCGTAACCTGCCCGCCATCGTCCAGGTCCATGGCGGTGGCCAGCGGGCACAGGCGGAGACCGTGAAGTTCTGGGCCTCGCACGGTTACGCCACGATCGCGGTGAACTGGGGTGAGAAGGTGATCAGCGGCACACCCGATGCTCCCAACACCGACTGGGCCGGCATTCCGGCAGGATTCCTCGATCCGAGGCACCACAACGACGTGTCCCCGGGCGAAGGTACGCTGTATGACTTTCCGCATCCGTGGAACAGCAGTTGGTTGCTTTACTCGGCGGCGGCGCGACGGGCCATCACCTTTCTCGAAGCGCAACCGGAAGTCGACGCGAACCGTATTGGGCTGACCGGTCACAGCATGGGCGGTCGACTGACCGTGCTCACCGCTATCGCCCCGGGCATCAAGGCCGCTTCCCCGTCCGTCGGGGGCAGCGGCTATCTCTACCAAGACATCCGCGGCGTGCCCGGTTCCGCGCGTCACGTGCGGGCCGACCTGGAACTCTACAACCGCACGCTCGACTGCCGCGCTTACTGGCCGCTGATCCGCTGTCCATTGCTCTTTCTGGGCGCGACGAACGATTTCAATTCGCCCATGGAGAAGGTCATGCGGGGATTTCGCGGCCTTCCCCAATCGAAGGGCGGCCTCGCCTTCGCACCGCATATGAATCATCGCTTTACTTCCGAGGCTTACGCGTCACGAGTACGCTGGTTTCAAGCTCACCTGAAGGGCGGCTTCGATTTCCCCTCGATGCCTGCATCCTCGCTGAGATTGAAGGCAAGAGACGGCGTTCCCGTCTTCACGGTGACGCCGAATACCGAAGGCCAACCTCACCGGTGGATCACCAACGTGGAGATCTTTTACGGCTATGCCCGCGATCCAAGGACGCGGTTCTGGCGAGCGGCCGACGTCAAGCAAGTAGGCTCCGACTGGCTGGCGTCCTGCCCAGTGATGGATCTCGACGAGCCGCTCTTTGCCTTTGCGAACGTCACCTACCGCGTGAAAGAGGAAATTCACCTGCCCGCCGGCTACCGGGCCACATCGAAGTTCACCGTAAGTTCGCTTGAACATCAGGCCTGGCCCCATCAGCTCCGTGAAGCCGGCGTGAAACCGGCCGGCCATCGCCAGCGGCTTATCGACGATTTCCGCCGTGGCTGGCAGGATTGGTTCATTGTGGCGGGAGACAATCCGCACCACTGGAGCTTCAAGACGCACAAAGTGAACGATCCCGCGTTCTTCGGCCCGCGCGGCGCGAAACTGGCGTTTGAAATGGAGACCACCGCGCCCGGCAACACGCTGGCGGTTATTATGGAGACGGATCAGTGGCGCGGCTACACGGGGCGGAAGACGCGGCGCTATACCGCTCTGGTCGAATTGTCTAGAGCCGGCGAACACGGCGTCCGTCTGCCGGTTTCCGCCTTTGTGACGCCGGAAGGTGAAGCACTCGACCACTACGGCTTCGTCACCGGTCTGATCCTGACACCAGGGAACAAGGAACTTCCGAGCAAGGTCAAGACAGTCTGGCAGGGCAACGTCCCGGCGTTCAGCAATCTCCGCTGGGAAGGTGGAGAATGTGCTCCACGCCCGAAGCCCTATCTCGGTGACCGCAACGGCGAAGCTGATGTCGATGCCGCAGGCCGAGCAAACAAAGTAACTGGTGTCTTCGTCACGTCCGTTCAGAAAGGCTCGCCAAATGAGCCACGTCGTGTAAGCGGAACGACGAAGGTGGCGATTATTGGACTTACCCGAATCCCTGGTAATTGGAGATCGAAATGATTCAACGTGGATTTCGATTCGGGTTGGTTGTCCTTGTCGTCTGCGGAGGCCTTTCGCGAGTAATGACGGCCGCAGAGCAAGTCCAGCCGAACATCGTGCTGCTGATTTCGGACGATGACGACTACGAGCACTTCGGGTTCATGGGCAACCGGCGTGTCCACACCCCTACGTTGGACCATCTTGCCGCGTCGGATACCCGATGCGCGTCGCCGAAGTCGACAACAATAAGAACACCCACCCGATATTGCACGACCGGGAAATCACCTTGGCCGAAGTGCTCAAGACGCGAGGCTACGCCACCGGCTGTTTCGGCAAGTGGGACCTTGACCGACATAGCCAAACCAAGTTCCGCTTTATCCGGCGGCACAAGTCCCAGGCTTTTTTGGTCTACCTGCCACACACCATGCCGCACACGCGGCTGGGGGCCTCGGACGACTTTCGCGGAAAGTCGCCACGAGGACTTTACGGCGACGTAGTCGACGAAATCGATTCGAGCGTGGGACGAATTCTCGATTTGCTGAAAGAAGAGCGACTGGCGGACAACACCTACCTGCTCTTCACCTCCGACAACGGCCCCTGGCTGATCAAAAACCGGGGCAAAACCGACGG
>CAZUAM010000176.1:8823-11555 GCA_964618095.1 uncultured Planctomycetaceae bacterium
CCGACGGCTTCCGGCCGAAGGATCACGGTGGGACCGCCGGGCCGCTGCGCAGTGGAAAGGTCTCCACGTGGGAAGGCGGCGTTCGCGTGCCGGCGGTCTTCTGGGCGCCGGGCCGCATCGAAGCGGGCACCGTTTGCGATAACCTGGCCTCGACCCTCGACGTACTACCCACCTTCGCCGCTCTGGCCGGCGCCGACACGCCCGGCGATCGCGTTATTGACGCTGAGAATATTCGGCATCTGCTGGCCGGTCGTTTCTCGCAAGCCGATCCGGAAAAAAACCTACTACTATTTGACTACCTACCTTCAGGCGATTCGGCGGGGAAAGTGGAAACTGCACCTCCCGTGCCCCAAAAACCTGCCGTGGCTCCCCTGGGCGAATCCGAACCGGCACATCGCGCCCGAAGATCACTTCGCCATGCCGAAGCCAATGCTGTTCGACCTCGAATCGGACCTCGGCGAATCCACGGACGTGGCAGCCGGCCACCCCGACGTCGTCGCGCGGCTTCTGAAACTGGCCGAGGCCGCCCGCACCGACATTGGCGATTACAATCGTATCGGCCAAAACCAGCGGTTCTTTGATGACGGGCCACGACGACCGGATGCGGAGCGTTGAATCGGCGAAGACGCAGCGATGCAACTGAAAGCAAACCGCTAGCGATGAGCGTGCCGCTTGTGAGGCGCGCGTTACTCCGCGGGTCTCTGCGGACGATTGCCGACCCCTTGTCGTTTCGCCGGTCGCCGTAACTCACTGCTCTGACCATCTGGTCTGCCAGCCTGATTCTGGCGTCCACCTCCCCGTTTTTCTCTTTGCGATCCGCCTGTTCGCCGAACTCCCCCCAAGAACTCAAACGCGCGTCGATGCCCCTCCTGGAACGTCTCGGTGCACTCGCGAGGAAAGACTTGGCAGAGGAACGCGTCGCTGTACGGCAACGACATCACGAAGTAGGCTGCCTTGGTTGCCTCACCACGCAGCACCACCCGAGCTTCGCCGAAGTCAACCTGGGCCTCTGCCGGCCGGTGCGACGGAGGCATGAACACCTCGGCGCGGGTCCGCTTCCACTCCCGTACGGCATCCTTGACGACGGTCAGCTTCCCTTCGCAATCGTACTCGTCGCGCAAGCGTTCAAAGATGCGTTTGGCCGTATGCCGCTGCTTCTTCGGAGCCTTGCGGTCTTGCTTGAGAATCTCGTGAACGATCGAAAGAAACGGCCCCAACTTCGGCTTCGGCCGGGGCTTCTTCAGCCGGTAGCCTGGTGGTTCCTCGTGCGCTAAGATCTTCTGCAGCGTCTTCCAATGGATCTCCTACTCCTCACAGACGGCCCTCTTGCTCTTCTGGCCGGTGAGGACCAACCGGCGAATCTCGGTCCACGTATTCATCTCGCGATACACTCATGCACCTCATGGCTTGTACGGGTTGTGTGGTTGGTACACCACAAACCTGCAATACAAAGCGATGAGCTTGGCCATGAGCGCCTCACTTTTCGACCGCCCGCCGGTCCCCGCCCAGCGCTGCACTATCTGACCGGCGCTTAGACCAGCCTTGACCTTGATGTCAGCCCGCTCGCGAACGCGACGCATCTTGTGACAGAAGCAGTCTTTGGTGTATGGTTTCCCGAGCATGTTCAAGAACACGTGCTCCGTCGGCAGGTGGGGCTTGCGCGCCAGCCAGCGGCACAGCTTCCAAGGCATGAAGCGGCGGCCAGAGAGCCAGACGAATGGTAAAGAGAAGGGAACTGGGAAAGCCCTGTTGAAGGTTGTCTGCCTGTTGGTCGAGATGGAACCGGAGGAACGGACCACCCTGATCGAACTCCTCAAGGCGTTGGGGTAACACAAAGGCCGGGAGGTGGTCTACCGGGGACAGTTGCCAACGATTACCGGTTGCACGGAACTTCTCAGAAATACGCTGTTTGGCTCAGTCGGCAGAGCAACGGACTCCTGACCCGGACCAGTCGGCTCTAACCGTACCCTCCGAAGTCGAAGGTTACAGGTTCGAATCGGCATCATCCGCTCAGTCCGGGTTTCGCCCTTCTCGCGGTTGGCACTACTGGGATATGCCACGGGCATTTCTTGAGGCTTGTATTACCTGGTACGAAAGTGGTTAGGACGATCACGGCTTCGGCTGTGCAGGGGTCAACAGTGGTACTCCCGAGCGGCGGCGAGAACGCGGCGGATCACTCCGGAATCGTTTCGGGCAGGGGAGCCTCGATCACCTCGGGAGTGATTTCATCAGGAGGAACAGGTGACGCGGACTCAACCGCTGGAGCAGCCGACTGTGCCGCGACCGATTCCCATCCGCCGCCTAGCGCTCGATAAAGCTGGATCAGGCTTGCTGCCACGTTCGCTTCGCTGGACGCAAGCTGGTCTTCCGAAGTCAGCAGCGAGCGTTGGGAGTCGAGCACCCGCTGGAAATCCACGTCTCCGCCGATGTATCGCTGCTGCGACAGAACCACCGCACGTTTGTTGGCCTCCACCTGGTTGGCCAGGTGCGCGCGTCGCTGTTTCTCGCGGATGTAACTCACCAGCGCGTTGTCCACTTCTTCTGCTGCAGTGAGTACGGCTTTCTGATACCGGACGACCTGCTGCTGCTGTCTCGCCTCCTGCACATAGACGTTGCAGCGGAGGCGGCCGAAATTCAGGATGTTCCACTACATCTGAGGGCCGACGGTGGCTCCGATGGCATTGGCATCGAAGAGCTTGCTGAAATCCTGCGCACCAAGGCTGAAGGACCCG
>CAZUAM010000177.1:0-11546 GCA_964618095.1 uncultured Planctomycetaceae bacterium
ATCAAATTCTTGCACCACCGCGCTGAGTGGAGGCGCACTCCACAAGGCGCGCTCACTCTCGGTGAAATACCCCATTAAGACCAGACGGAATTGGGCAGCGAACTCGCGGTCTGTCTCCAGCGCTTGACGAAGTCCTTCCAGGAAGGGGGTCGGCCCGGACGTCGGCCGGGAAAGGGTGAAACGCCCCGTGTAGACCAGGCGAAACGTCTCTTCGTCTTGCCCTTTCGGTTCGAAGGTGTTCAGCGCGAATCCCGTCGGGAGGACGTGGATTCGGCCCTCTTCCCGGGGCTGGCGGCGGAGCAGGTACTCGGCGACGGGGCGGGCATTTACCGCGACCCAGTCGGCCCCTTCGACCACCGCGCGCTCCAGGCGGCTTTCCACCCAGCGTCGGACAGGCAGCGAGGCCTCCGGGCGGTGGGGCTCAAACGTCCATCCGTCGCGAAAGTCGGCCAGCCAACGGCATCCGCATCGCCGCTTCAACTGCCACCCGATCCAGTGCACCGATTCCGGCGGAGAACTGGTGATCACCAAATCGAATCGCTTGGCTGTGCACTCTCGAATCGCCCTCCGCGCGGCGCGGAAGCACCATCCCACGAAAACGTCCGGGATCAGCACCCACCGTCGGACCCACTTTCGCAGCAGCGACTTGCGCCGCGGACCCGTCTGCGGATCACGGCTGGTCGCCGGCGCGAGGTAACCGGGCAGCGGAACCCGAAGGATCGTGCCGCCATGGCATCCGCTGGTCACGTTCTGATGGGTAAGCAACGTGACCCGACATCCCTTGCGAACAAGGAAGTCCTCCATAATCAGGGAACGGCGAATTCCCGGGGAAATCTCCGGGGTATAGTGGAAAGCCACCAGCAAGACGTGCGGAACATTCATCGGCCTATCGACGGCACCGTAAAAGGCTTTGCGCAACGCAAGCGTGACGCTCTTTGATCCACGTTCAGGAGTCTTTGCGGGCAGGAAACCACTCTCGAAGGAGGTCCGATTAGGCTGCGCATATCCGCTTCTCGCGCGCCTTCAGATCATAGAACGGATCCCGCCAGACGAATCTTGAGAAATCCCGATACTCGTCGACGACCGCTTGGGGCTCTCCGACGGCGCGGATTTCTCCCTGCTCGATCCACATGACGCGATCGCCCATGGCTAAGGCGTTGCCAAGATTGTGCGTGCAAATCACGACGGCCTTGGCCTTTTGGAGCATTCGATTGAGCCGTTCCTGGCACTTCTCGCGGAACTCCTCGTCTCCTGCGTTGAGTACCTCGTCCATGATGAGGATTTCGGGTTCGACGCAGGTGGCGATTGCGAAGGCCAGGCGCGCCTTCATCCCGGCCGAGTAGTTCTTGACCGGCATATCGATGAAATCGTCCAGTTGGGTGAACTCGATGATTTCCTCGCGGAAGCGGGGAATATCCGCGCGAGTGACGTCCATGAACTGAAGTGCCAACTCCATGTTGTCATTGCCCGTGAGGTCGGGGCGGAAGCCGAGCCCCATGGAGAGAAACGCAGTAATGTTTCCCCAGACAGTGACCTTTCCGACATCGGGAAGCAAGGTTTCTCCGATGACTTTCAGGAGCGTGGTCTTGCCCGCCCCGTTACGGCCGATCACGAAGAAGGCCTCTCCCTGGTAAACGGTGAAGGAGATATTCCGCAAGGCCCAAAAGGAGCGTCTCGGCCGGAAGAACCGGTTGAGCAGGCGGTTCTTGATGGTCTGGCGGCCGCCATAAATACTGAATGTGACCCCCACGTCCTCCACCTGAACGATAGAAACATTGCTGCGCATTGGTAGTCGTCTCCAGCAACGTGCGTGTTGGTTAAACGTACCGGGTAATATAGGGTTCCTTGCGGATAAAGATTGACATCCCCAGGATCAGGAACAATAACGAAATCACAACATAAGCGGCGAGATGCGTCCAATTGGGCATTTGGCCGTGCAGAAGGCACCCCCTGTAATTGACAAAAAGCAAGGTCATCGGATTGAACACCATGATCTTCTGGGCCCAGAGAGGCAGATTATCGAGCCCGTACAAGGCTGGTGAGGAGAAGAACCACAAGCGGAGCAGGAAGGGAAGGATCCGCTCAAAATCAGCGAAATAGAAAGACAGTACGCTGAAGAAGAACATCAGGGCCAGCACGACGATCGAATGAACCAGAATCACGACGGGCAGCATCAGCCACGTGATTCTGGGGTAGTACCCGTAAGCGATGCAGGTACCGAAGAGCACCACGTACGAAATCAGGTAGAGGATCAACTCGTGCAGGAATCGCGAGAAGATGAGGGACATATAGGGGAAGCGGAGCTGGTTGATCAGGGCGTTGTATTGGTTCCACAGCTTGGTGCTGCCGTTCCAGCAGCCCGTGCTCCAGCGCCAAGGGGTGATCACGGTGAGGATGAATAGCGGATAGGGGATTTTCCCCCCGGCCCCGCGCCCCAGCGCGAACACCAGGAAGACGTAGCAGATCGTGTCGAACAAGGGATCCATGATCCACCAGAGGTAGGACAACTTCGAACGGATGATCGTCTGCTTCAGCTCGCTGTAGCAGACGACGCGGATCAGACCGCAGCGCTCGTAGACCCACCTGAGGTATGAGAACATCTCCGCCAGGGATCCCGCTTGGCGAGCCGTATCGGGGGAGATCACCTTGACGATCGTATGCGCGCTAAGATTGGCTTCCATGATATGCGTCGTGCCTTTCCGCAGACACTTCGGTTGTTGTAGGCGGGTGGCGACCAGAGAAGAATCGCCTCCCACTCGGATAGAAAACTCCTTGTCTGCTCAGCCGCAAAGCCCAAGTCGCCTTCGGACCTTAGCCTGGGCGGCATCCCATGCTCCTTGAAAAAACTCGTCAAAGTGTGAGTGTTACGCAACCCACGGCCTCTCCATCGGCAGCGACAGGGGCCGGCCCTTATCTTGACCGTTGCCTCCTTGACTGCGGAGACTGGGTTGGTGCGTCCCATGCTCGCAGGGGCTGAAGATCCACGGCGACCCCTCCTGGGCATACTTCTCGGTCAATGCCAGGCTGCTGAATTCGTTCTCGCGGGCCAACAACTCCGTGCCGACCTGGGCCAGCAGCGCGTGGAACTTCGCTGCGTCTTCGCCTACTACACCAGTCCGAGCTTTTTCAACGGCCACTCCCAGAGCCCTATAGAAATCCCGCGGCGAGTATAGATGTCGGCTGAGGAAAACATACCTCGTCGGCTTGGGATAAGCGACCACCGTGTTTCTCAGGACAGTTAGTTGGTTCAGATCCGTGCGCCCCTCGGGCCAAGTATCGGCGAGATTCACGCCCTCTCGCAGCTCAAGGCACATCAGCCCGTAGTCCCTGACACAATCCAGCGACGCGGCAATGTTTTCTGCCGAGATATTCTGATTGACGAGCAGGAGCGCCATGTCGTAGCGGTGGACATCTTCAGGCGAAAGCTGATCAACTGACTTGACTTCCAGAAAGGTCTTAGGGGAGGGTTTTCGCAACTGGCGCGAGAACCAGCCCTTCGCTTTCGAATCGTTTTCCGATGGTTTCCGGGAGTACCCGTAGACCCTTCGCCGACATTCCTCCAGGTCGTCACCGGTTATGAGAACATGTGCCGACGGGTGGCGCAGCAGGTGCTGATAGCTGCATTCATGGGGCTGGGCGGCAAGCGTGTCCTGGAAGTATTCTGCCTTGTGCTCCTGGAAAACCCTGTTGGCGAATCTGGAGAGCTGGTGGAAGTGTCTTGCATCGACAAAGCCTTTGGAACTTTGCCGGATGATCTTTTGGGCCGCAACTTCGGAAACGCCCGTTCTGTCCGATTTCTCGGCCACGACGACCGCGTTCAGCCCCGGTATGCCCTCCAGCGTCCGGTCGAGCAGTTCCAGGGGGGGCTTCATCCCCGGATCCGTGATCATGTCGTAAAAGTATGATACCTGGAGGTCCGTCTGAAAGTCGGTCACCAAGAACCGCTCGCCGATCTGGTCAGGGAGTTTGGCGAAATCGAAGGACCCGTGGAACTCGTGTGCTTCGGGTTCGGCGGGTTGACCCGTCCCAAAGGCATTCAGGAGGTAGTGCCGCAGGCAGAGATGCGCGAAGGCCAGTTCCGGAAACAGCGCGGAAAAGTTCCGATCGTTGGGCTCGCGAGCCACGAAGAGTCCGCCGGGCTTCAAGACCCGGTGGATCTCCTTCAGGGCCATGTCCAGGGCCGGGAAGTGGTGAAGCACCCCGCTACAGAACACCGCATCGAGGCTGTTGTCTTCGAAGGAAAGCGCCTCTGCATCATCGACAAAGAACTCGACCTGGGGGAATTTCCTGCGGGCCTCGCGGATCATGGCGGGGGAGATGTCCACACCGGTCAGCTTCACGTTCGGGATAGAGAGGAGCTTGTCGGTCAGGGATCCCGGCCCGCAACCAAGGTCCAGAACGGCTGGCGCCTCGAACCCCGCCCGGCTAATATGCCGGCTGATAGTCGACACCAACACGTCGTCCATCATTCTTGTGGCCACGCCGCCGTGGTAGAGCTTGTTGTAGGATTCTGCACAGGCCGCCTCGTAGCTCAATTCAAGCCGCTTCTGCTTCAGGGAAGAAAAAGGCGATCTCCGCAGGGCCTCGTCAGAACGCACCTCTTCCAGGATCTTGTTGATCCGCTCCACGATGACCTTCTCGGAATGGTGTTTGACCATCCATTCCCGAACCTTGCGCGACAGCTCATTTCTCTCCTCGCTTCGGACAAGATAGTGGAGCGTCCAGTCGAAGATCTCCTTCTCGCTGTTCACCGAAACCAGCGGCGGATGCTCGCTGTAGCACCAGTTGTGGACCTCCGGCTTGTAGGAGATCAGAACCGGGACCCCGCAGGACATGGCCTTGGGCGTGATCAGGCCGAACGTTCCGCAATCGCCGAACTGATCCAGAACCAGGTCCACGCCTTGGTAGAATCTGGTCAGGGTTTTCTCCGGCACGGGATTCAGCCAGATCACGTTGTCCTCCACCCCAAGTTCCTTGACGAGCTTCTGGGAGCGTTCCACCTCCTGGCCCCAGGCCGTAACGATCAGCTTGACTTTGTAGTGCATCTTGACCAGTTGGGCGAACGCGCGGAAGTATTTGTCGTTTCCTTTGAGCCGCCAGTTCTGCCGCGCCGGGGCAAACAGGAGGTGATCCGCCCCGAACGCCTTGTGGAGTGAGGGTTTCTCTTCGGCGGATGCGGGCTTCCATCTTTCGCAATCTACCGGGTGAGGCACGAAGGTATAGTTCTCCACGCCCAACTCCTCGGCCGCCAGGCGAACGTCCGGATTGGTGATGATCACGTGCGGCGCCGTGCGGTACGCCAGGGCAAGCAGCCTGCCCAAGCTGCTGTCCTCGAAGGGAAGCTCCCGCAGGGTACCGATCTCAACCGGAACGTAGGGTTTCAGCGAGTAGAGCAACGGCGGGATTGCCGCGTAAGCATAGCCGAACGTGACGTCGCAATCGTCAAAGAAGTGGTTCGCCAGCACCTCGACCAACGGCTTGTAGGACATCACGTCCCCTCGGGTCACGGTCCAGCGCTTTCCGTACCTGCGGGAGAATCGTACCAGGGTATCGATCGATTCGTCGTCTAGTGTCCACGGGCCTGCTTCTTGGCCGGGCTTGGGATAGAAGTCCAAGGACTTGATCCGGCGGTACCAGTCGGGTGGGGTGAACGGCTCATATCTTGGGTCGGAGGGATCGAACGCCTCTTCCTCGTCGTCCGTGGTGGGGAAATCGCCGTCGTACCATTCCGGCTGGCTGAGCGGGTGGTCGAGATCATAGCACAGCAGCGAGGCCTGATGATCCGCGCTGCGCAGCAGTCGGCAGTATCCGTAGGCAACGTTGGCGATGTTTCCCAGGTGAAGTTCTCTGGTCATTTCCCGGCCTCCAGGTTTTGCTTGGCGCGCTTCATGGCGCCGATCAAGTTTCGCCTGACCCGTTCCTTGCAGAAGTATTTCAGAATCCACTCGCGCGACGCCCCGCCGATCTCCACCCGCTTCTTTGGAGAACCACACAGGTCAAGCATCGCGCGGAAGATATCCTTCTCCGACGAGCAGCTCACCACCGGCGGGTGTTCGGGGAAGCACCACGTATGCAGGCCCTTTTCGTACGAGGTAACCGTCGGCTTACCACACGACATGGCCTTCGGTGTGATCAGCCCAAACACGGCCAGATTGAACTGGTCGAGTACCAGATCGGCTGCCTGATAGTACTTCACCATCCATCGCTCGGATATGGGAAGGAGCCAAACCGTACGGGCTTCCACACCCAGTTGCGCGCAGAGCCTCTTGCTGCGGTCGACCTCCTGGCCCCATCCGGGTACGATCAGCAGCGCCTTAGGTCTGTGTTTGAGTAACTCGGCAAACGCCCGGAAGTACTTGTCATTCCCCTTGACGTCCCAATTCTGTCGGGCGGGAGCGAAGATGATCATGGTGGCGCCATATTCTGCCATGAGCTGCTGCCGCAACAGGCCGTCGGTCCGTGCCGGTACGTAGACATCTTCATCCAGTGGATGTGGGCAGAAGCTATAGTCCTTGATTCCCAGCCGTTGGGCGGCCCGGTTACAGTCGGGATTGGTAATCAGGACGTGGTCCGCCCGTCGATACGCCAGCGCCATGAGTTTGCCCACCTCGGTGCCATCGAAAGGGATGTCCCTCATGGTACCGATCTCGACGCTAACGTAAGGCAATTCGTGAGAGAGCATCGTGTAGATGGGAGAGAGAACGTAGGCGAAAATGACCTCATGGTCTTGAATCTGGCGGCACATCCAGTTCACGTGGGGCCTGTATGCGCTGAAAGACGGCTCCTCGAGACGCCACTGCGGTCCGTGTTTCTCAGACTCTCGGCAAAGCAGCTCGCAGGCATTCGCTCTCCCGTTGGCGCCGGTGGCTCTGCCACCGACCCCGGCGGCGGCACGACGGCCGAGCCCGTCGTGCCGGTCAAGCATGCGGTGATAGTACGGACGGATCCATCGCTTGGCCCACGGCGGCAGGACCGACCTGGCGAGTCTTACGATGCCGCGGTCGGCAGCGGCAAGATCCTCCGCCCGAAACCAGTCCGGCCGCCGGTAGTCACCAAAATCAGCCGTGTTATTGAAGAAGTCGTCTTCATCGGCGAAATTCGCCGAGTTCAATTCCAGATCGTCCCACTCGGGCTGGCTCATCAGGTGCTTGAGGTCGTGGCAGCGGACATCGACCGGATAGCCGCCTTCGCGAAGGATCTTGGCGTAGCCGTAGGCCACGTTAGCGAGATTGCAAAGGTGCAGGGACTTCATCATGCTGCTGCCAATACTTGCTTGCCCAGCTTGCGGCGGTACCAATCGATGGTTCGCCCCAGCCCCTCTTCGAGCTCCACGGTGGGCTCAAAGCCGAGATCCTCCCTCGCCCGGGTGATGTTCGGAATCCGCAGGGCCACGTCCTGGTAATCGACCTGTTTGAACCTGAGTTTCGAGTTGCTGTGTGCGACGTCTCTGACCAGGCGGGCGAGGTTGTAGGTGGTGGTGACGCTGCGTGGATCACCGATGTTGTAACTCTTGCCGACGCTCTTGTCGCTTACCATCGCCAGCAGCACGCCGTGAATGAAGTCGTCGATGTAGCACCAGGCGCGGATCTGTGCACCGTCGTCGTGGATCACCAGGTCATCCCCTCGAATGGCTCGAACCACAAAATGGTGTATCGCCCCGACCCCTACCTGGTTCGGACCGTAGACGTTGAAAGGCCGCACGGTAACCGTGGGAACGTCGTGCTTGAGGTGATAGGCATGGGTGATGAACTCACCGGCCAGCTTGCTGACGGCGTAGGTCCAACGTGCTTCGCCCACCGAGACTGAAGGATTGATCGTGAATTCGTCGACGTTGTAGGCCTGCTGCCCGAACACCTCGCTGGTGGAGAAATCGACGGCGCGTTTCAGCCCCTTCAATTCGAGTGCGGCTTCGAGGATGTTGAACACGCCCAGGATGTTGACCTCCAGCGTTTCGGTGGGGTTCTTCAGCACGGTGTCCACGCCGGCGATGGCTGCGCAATGGATGATGTAATCCACGTCGGATTCCAGGGCCTTGCTGATGGCGTTGAGGTCGCGGACGTCACCCCGGATCAGCCTCACGTTTCTGTGCTGCCCCAGTTCCGTGTTTTCGAACGCGTTGTTATGCAGGTTGTCGAACAGCACGATTTGGTTCTGGTCCGCCAACCTGATCGCGATCCGCGTGGCGATGAAGCCCGCACCCCCCGTGATAAACACCTTTGATCCGTGGATTCCGTATTCGTTCGACATCACGACTTCTCCTTAAGTATCGTGTCGGCCAACCCGGAGAGAGTCTCCGTCGGTTGCCATCCCAGTGTTTGTTTCAGGAGGGAGTTATCACCCAGCAAATCCCCCTGATCCTCGTCCGTGAAGCTAACTACCGCCTTCTTCCCCAACCTGTCCTCGAAGAGCCTGACGGCTTCAAGGAAGCTCAGCGTTTCGTCTCCGCAGAGATTGTAGGTCCTGCGCTGGCCGCCGGCGGCTACGATCGCCGCCACGGCGGCCACGATATCGTCCACGTGGACGGGGTCCATTTTCGGCGAGCCACCCTTCTTGATGGCAAGGGGCGTTCCTTGCCCGACGGCCCGGCAAATGTAAGAAAACACGCCGGCCTTCTGCCCCGGACCGTACGGCCAGAACAGTCTGACCACCGTCACGGGGATGTCATAGAGTTGGGCATACATCGCGGTCAGGTTCTCGCCGATCCACTTCGTATAACCGTAGAAACCGATGGGATCGAGCGGGTCGGATTCCTTGAAATACTGCTCGCGCCCATAACCGTAGACCCCGCCCGACGAAAAGAACACCACGTGCTCTGCCTTCTTCCTGGCGGCCCAGTCGAGCACGTTCCGCGTGCCGTTGACGTTGACGGTCCAGAACGTGTGGTCATCGGGCGCGTTCATCACGGCGGCCGCGTGGATTACGGTGGCGTTCTCGAAGCCGTCGACGTCGGGCAGGGGGTCGCTGATGTCGGCCTCCATGCACAGGAGGCTCTCACCGTCGACGTCCAACGGCGTCACGTCGATCCCCAGGACCTTGCCCTTTCCGCCGAAAGCGCGGAGAAGGTTGCCGCCGATCAAGCCTGCGGCGCCGGTGATCACGAATCTGTTGCTTGTTTTCAAACCACACCCCGCCTTTCGCCTATTTCCAAGCAGAATTGGGAAGCGGAATCCTTATTGCTCAGTCAAAGACCGTGAACCTGGCTCAGTCGTCCAACCTCTTGCAGATCAGGCAGATTCACGAGATGTCCAAAAACGCACTCGGCCGCCATGCGATGACCGGCGTAGGTCCAGGTTCCGTCCGCGTGGGTGGCCCGCCGCTGCCAGGGGTCGTCTGCAAATGTGTCGTAAGGATCGATCAGATCCACGCCGTGCTTTATGGCCAACTCGGCGAGCCGCGCCCGCATCTGTCTCCCTTCGCTTGAATCGGGTTCGAGTGGCACGCGCATCCCATCGCCGATGGAACGGGTTCCCAACCCCTCCAACAGCAGTACCGGGGCGGCTCCGTCTCGGCGAATGCCGTCGAGGACAAAGCCGTACAGCCGGTCCAGGTATTCCAGGGAATCGCAATTGCCCAGCGGGAATCCCCTTCCTTCGATCATCGTCTGGACGAGATCCTGGCCGCCGCGGGGCCAGGCCCAAACGTCCCTCAGGGCAGACTGACGAATTCTCCATTCTCGACTCCGAGGGTAAATCTTGAACTTCTCTTCAAGCGGGTCCCAGCTTAGATAATCTCCCGGGGGATAATTGGCGCTGAACCCGGTCCGTTGGGACCAGATTTCCGGGAGGTTCTTTCCCAGGGCGTCCCCGTCGATGCCCACTATGACGATATCCGATTTCCACGCCGCATTCACCTTCTGGTACCAGGGCCAGAGGCGGTCAACGCCCATCTGCGCGAAGGCGAGCTTGAACACAAAGACCTCGCGGTCCAAGGCCTCCTGCAAGAACCGCTCCAGGAGAACCTGGCACTGGGTATCGACCATGACGTGCCGGGCATCGAGCGTGTCGCTTCCCAGGATGAGGATTTTCAGATCGGCCTGGCCTGGATACCGGCTCCAGGGTTTGTCGAGCATGCCCCATTCATTGGCCCAACTGATGTTCTGGCGGCTGTCACCGGCCGGGTCTTTCTTGAAGTAGCACTGGACCTCTCCGGGCGCGTAGGTCTGCCATCCGAGTTGTTCGTTGATCTGAAGCGCGACTCGGTTCCGGATGATCGGTGGGCCCTTCTCGATCGCGTAGCGACAGCCGTAGTACAGGGGGTGAATGTTCAGCGTCACTAGCGTTCCGGGCGCGAGCTGCGAGATGTCCGCAAGCAACAGGTCCTCATCAACGTACTCCTTGGTGGGGGGAGAGTTACCCAAGGCGGTCGATTCGTTCCAGCGCTTCACCTGGAGGCTCCAGTACCATTGGTTCACGAAGCGTGCCATCCCGTATTCGGTTGGCGGTTCCCCTCGCAGGGTCAGGTCGTTGCCCTCATAGATCAGCCCGAGCTCACTTGGGTCCAGTATCCGCAAGGGCGCCTTTCGGCCGTTGCAGCAGACCTCGTGCTCCGTCTTGTAATCGCCTGATTGGGTGGGCTGCCAATCCAGACACTCTGTGTCCTTGAAGATCTCGTAGTTCTCTGCCCCGTAGACCCCCAGGAAGTTGTGTGCGGCGGTACCGCAGATCTCCAGGCCGCAGGAACGCAACCAGTTGAGTTCCTCTACCAGCGCCTGGGCCCCGTCCATTTGCCATCGTTGATAGACCCAAAGCGCGTCGTTGTGCAATCCCACCTCGTGGCCCATGTCCTGCAGGGCAAGGTAATAATGCCGCATACACTCGTTGCGGTAAAAAACCCCAGCATTTGGATCGCACTCTCCGTAGTAATACGGCGCGGTATGCTGAACGAAGTAGGTAGCGGCGATGCCAAGGCGATTTTCGATCCTGGAAAGATATTCTGCTGCGACCACGTCTACATCTATATCGTGCCGGAGGACCATCCGGATCTTGTCGGACGGACGAAGTGTGGAAACAGCCTCTCGCAAGGTTACGAACTCGATGTTGGGGATCTCTGCCAATCGTAACATGAACCTTTCAAAGGCGTGCACCGGGTTGACGATGGTGCGCATCGGCCCTCGACGGGGGTCCAAATCTCGGTATTCGTAGCAGAATCTATTAACCCGATCATGGACTTGAGGGATGTCCAACCCTGAATCACTGACACGGTATGGTCGCGAGCCCCAATCAGGCATCCGTTGATCCTTTCAAAGCCGAATCGGCCGCTGACTGCGCCTTCACGCTATTTTCCGACCCCTGATCCTGCTCAATGCTGAGGTCACGATATTGTTTGCTCGCCAGTTCTCTCGCACGTCGCCCAATTTGGCCCTGCCTTGCGAGTCCACCTCAAGGTGCATGAAAGGTGCGGAGCGAGGGCGATTGATAGCGGGAACAAGTTCGACGGCGTACTGGGGTGTGACTACTTCAGCGCGTACCGTAAGTACATAGACACGTTGGAGGTGCGGGTTCAGTTCTGCATCGCCCATCTGATTCGCGACGTGAAGTTCCTTTTGA
>CAZUAM010000178.1:0-11516 GCA_964618095.1 uncultured Planctomycetaceae bacterium
AAACGCGCAACAATACAACCTGCACCGACTTAGAGTTTTTCCTCAGCCCAGGGCACGGCCGTGGAGTAGACGAACTCGGTGAAGATCACCGGCACGCCCTTTTCCCGGCAGACGCCGATCAGCCGGCGGACGTTGGGAATGATCTCGCGGCCCTGGGGCACTTCCAGGGCCGCGCCCGGATCCAGGAAGCCGTGTTGCATGTCCACCACCAGCAGTGCGGTCCGACCGGGCCGGCAGCGATGCAACTGGTCGATGCGCTCTTGCTTGGCGTGGAGGATTTCGTCGAGACTGAGCATAGGGCGGATTCCTGCTTGAGATCGGTCGGGGTTTGTGCCGCAGGGGCGCTTACTCCAACACTTGGCCCCGGATCGTGATGATGACCCGAACAATGGATTTGCCGGGCACGTCGTACAATAGGTAGAATCTGAGCCATCGCGTGACCAGAGATGAATGCGTCGGCAGCGTATCCACGGTGGCTTCGAACACCAGCATGTCCTGCTTCTCGTTGGTGCGGACCGGCTTCAACTCGAGCTTTGCCAGCGAGGGAACCTTCTGGTAGGTCTTCATTTGCGGCCGGGCCCATCCCGAAAGGGCCCGGACCAACTCGGGGGTCACCAACTTGGCGATATAGCCGCCCTTCTTTTTCCAGTCGGCACCGGCCGCGGCAGCCTGCTTCTTCCACGCCGCAGCCTCGCAACGCGGCCAGGAATCCAGCTCCGCAAACAGCCCCATTTCCGGCACCAGGCAGAGTGCTACCAGCAGGCGGTCGTCCTCATCGCCGGGCCGTTGCCGGGCCTCGGGCGGGGCGGCACCCGCCGAAGCCGACAGCAACAGGACCGCTGCAATGGCCAAGTATCTCATCGTGATTTCCCTCGTGTCTGGTGGTGATCGAATCCTTCCTGGTCGCAAACCGCGCGACGATCGCCCCCGCCGCCGGCGCCGATTACATCCGCCAGCCGGGGTTGACCTCGGGCCGTTGCCCTTCGGGCAACGGCTCGGCGAGCTTGGCGTACAGATCGGGGCGGCGGGCCTTGATGTACCGGCGCCCGCTGGAAAGCTCCAGCTTCTCCGCGGTGCACAGCCCCACCACCACGTCGTCGCCCAGCGCCCGCGACTCGGCAATGATCTCGCCGAAGGGGTCGATCAGCATGGCGCTGCCGGTCTTGATCGTGTCGTGGTCCACGCCCACGGCGTTGGTAAACACGTAGTACAGGCCGTTTTCGTACGCCCGGCTGGGCAGCCAGCGCAACAGCCAGCGGCGGCCCTTGGGGCCTTGAAACTCAAGCCGCAGCGGCACCGGATCGCGCTGGCGGTTGTCCCAAAGCTTTTTGTCGATCTTGCCGCGGCCCGGCATCGCGCTGGGCAACCCGCAGGTCACGTGCGGAGCAAAAACGACCTCCGCACCCTTCATCGCCACAATGCGGGGATTCTCTACCAGGTTGTTGTCGTAGCAGATCAGGATGCTGCAACGGACGCCGCAGAGATCGAAGAGCACGAACTCGTCGCCCCAGCTCAGATGCGGACTGATAAAGGCGTGCAGCTTGCGGAACCTGGCGACGAATCCTTCGGGCGCCACGGCCAGGTAGGTGTTGTACAGCTTGCCGCCTTCGGTTTCGACCAGCCCGGCCAACAGCGGCACGCCGAGCTGCTGGGACAACGCGATCAAACGCTCGGTGCTGGGCCCGTCGGGGACCGGCTCGGCCAGCTCTTCCAGGGCCTCGCGCGACAGACGCTCGAGAAAAGTATAACCGGGAACGCAGCACTCGTGAAAGCTGACGATCTCGGCCCCCTGCTCGATGGCCCGGCGTGCCAGGGCCTCGATCCGCCCGAAGTTATAGTCTTTATCGCCGTCGCGGGCCTCGAACTGGGCGGCGGCTATTTTGATGTCTCGCATCGGCGGGCTCCCTTCCAGTGCTAAGCCGCAAGCGGCTAACGTCGGGCTTGTCGCACCGCTTCGTACAGCGCGACCAGGTTCTCGGCCGGCGTATTGGCCTGCACGTTGTGGACGGTATTGAACACGAAACCGCCGCCGCGGCCGAAGACCTCGATCCGCTGCCGGACCTGCCGGCGGACCTCCTCCGGGGTGCCGAACGGCAGGGTCTTCTGAGTGTCCACCCCGCCGCCCCAGAACGTGATCCGATCGCCGAACTTCTCCTTGAGCGTCTGCGGGGCCATCCCCGCGGCCGAGCATTGCACCGGGTTGAGGATGTCGAAACCGGCGTCGACGATGTCGGGCAGCAGCGCGATGATCGAGCCGCAGGAATGGCAGAACGTCTTCCAACCGGTGTGCTCGTGGACCCAGTCGTTGACGCGCCGGTGGAACGGCTGGTAGAGCCTGCGGTACGAGGCCGGGCTGATAAAGGGGCCGTTCTGGGTGCCGAAGTCGGTCCCGGTAATGAACACCGCCGTGACCCGCTCGCCCACCACGCCGTGGACCTTTGCCAGGTTCTTAAGCGCGATCTCGCACTGCCGCTCGAACAGCTCGTAGACGTAGTCGAACCGGGCGGCCGTGCTGACGTACCACTCCTCGACGTCGCGGATCCCCTTGGGATGTTTCAGCCACGGGGCGGGCACCAGGGCGATGTCGCCGAAGGCCGTGCCGCCGAAGTTGGCCAGGATCGCCCGATCGCTCCGGGCAGTGAGCCGCTCGGCTTCGCGGGCGAAGTGGTCCAGTTCCTCGTCGGAAATCGGCCCGAACTCCTGGAGATTGTCCTCGACGTTGAGCTTCTCTTCGTCGATCGGTTCCTGGCGGACGATGGTGTCGAAGTAGAATCCGCCCCGGGGCATCCGGCCGCTGGGCGGGGCCGTGCGGTCGCCCTCGGGATACATCAAGATATCGCCGCTTGCCTCCGGCTCGGTATTAAAGGCCCCGGGAACCAACACCGGCGTGCCGTCGAACAGCCTCCAAGGCTTCCAGTCCTTGTTTTCAAAGCCGAAGAAGGTCTTCGTGCCGCCCAGCCCCACCACGTCCACGCCCAGGGCGTCCGTCAAGTCGGGTGCTATCTCGCCGAGCATCTGGTAGGGCTCGACGACCTTGACCAGCGTGCCGGGCTCGTCGAGCCTCATCGCCTGTCGGAGTTGATACACGCTGCTGACGTGCATGCCGGTGACCGCGCTGGCCCCCAGGTCTAACGGTACGTAGTCGGGCGATTGGTGGTCGAGTGCGGTTTCGACGCGCTGACGGGAATTCATGGTTGGGTGGAGGATTAGGGATCGGGGATTGCACTCTGACGTCGAAAGATGCGCGCATCTTGCAAACATGTTTAGCGCCGCCGTTACGGCGGCGGCTAGCCCGGATTACGCACCGGTTCGGAAACCGAAGCGCGAAGTCGCGATGATACAGCGACTTTCTCTCCTTCCACCCAACGGCACTATGTCGTTTAGCGGCCGACGGCACGTCGGCCAAGACGTTGCGTCCCGACGGGGCCGACGTGCCGTCGGCCGCTAAACGGTGCATAATCCGGGCTAAACGGTCCGCTGCCGGAATCGTACAACTCCGTTTAGAGGAACCTCTGCCTCACCGAACGCCTACCGAAAGAACTTCAGCAGCAAACATACTGCGGCTTTAGCACGCCGTCAATCAGGCAGAAGGATTCCCGCACCCATCACCGATCGCGCTCTGCCACTTTCAGCGCGGTAAACCGGCGGCGGCCGGCAGTTGCGTGAGGCGGCCGGTCCCGGCCGGTTCGAGGTAGTGGATCGTCACGTCGTCGAGCCAGACTTCGCCCAGCCCCGAGAGCGCAAAGGTGACACTCATCCGGCCCGACTCCGGCGCCGCCCGGTAGAGCGTAAACTCCTGCCAGCCGTCCGTCTGGCCGATCCGCTGGGCGAGGGCCTCGCCGGAGAGCGAATCGATGATCAACAGCCCGTCCACACTGCCGGTAACGGCCGCGGGAATCTGCACCCAGCCCCGGATGCACACCAGTTGCCCGGCCTCCACCGGCAGGGCCGGACTGGTAATCCACACCGGGGGCGTCTCGACCACCACGGGGGGATTGTCGGGATCCTCGGCCCGCACCCTCAGGCGCAGACCGGAGTTGCCCGAATGGGCCGCCCCGGCAACCAGGTCGGCCGCCGTCCGGATACCGCCGGAGGAGTATCGGAAGTGGTTCCAGCCGGCATCGAGCATCGCGGGCAGCTCCTCAAAATCGCCGCCGGGGAGTCGATTCGGTCCCGGCCGCGAGGACGAAATCCGGTCGATAAGACTCCAGTGCCAGGGGAGTGCGGCAAAGCTGACTGCCGCCGGGCTGCTCACCGGCGAAGTCAGCCCTTCGGTGGCCGCCTCCCAATACGCCCGCTCGACCAGTTGCAACGACCGCATCGCCCGCCGAGCACGCAAATAGGCCGCCTGGTACTCCTTCACCGCCAGGTGCCCGTCGCACCACTGGAGACTCTTCCGCGCGGCGTCCATCCACTGGGCCGATTGGCCGGCAGGCGTAGCACGCCGCGTAAGTTGACCGGCAACCTGTCGGACCGTGTGCAGTTTTCGCACGGCCAGGTTGCGGGCTATTTCGGCCGCCCGTGGCCCAACCAGGGCCGATCGACGCGTCAGGCTGTCGATCACCAACGGATCGTGGGCAAAGAGCACCGGCCCGGTCAGCCCAAACTCTTCCAACGTGATCCGCACACCGCCGGTCCCCCGCTGCTGACCCCGAGGCGGCCGCAATCCGCCCGGGAGGAGCTGATATGCCCGGTTCGTCTCCGGCACGCCGGGAACCAGAAACCAGACCCGGTCGCCGGCCGATTGACCGGCGGCGAATTGGGCCCCCGCGCCGCACCAGATCGGTATCAATAGCCGGGACCGATTGGCCCACACCACGTTGCCCGTCAATTCGGGCTCGCTTCCCTCGGCAACGGCGACCGGGCTGCCGGCGGCGGCCCACGGCTCGACCAGTTGGAGTTCCAGGTTCAACAGCTCCAGGGCCATCGCCCGGTGCCCCGTCTGCGGATCGCCGGCATCAAGCGGCGTCTCCGACTGAAACACCAGTCCGCGGCTGCCCGAGGCAACCGCCGCGTAGACCAGCAGACGAATCTGCTCGCTGGAAACGGCCAGCGGCGGCGGGCGGCTCGGCTGGAGGGCGGCAAGCTGACGGCGCAGTGCCGCCGCCGGCTGCGTCTGCACGCTCGTCCAGATCGGGGTCCCCGGCCGGGCCAGCCGCTGTTGCCGCCGAATCCAGGCGCCGTAGTCGGCCAGCTCCAGGCTTGTGCCCAACGGCAGGCGCTCCAGCAATAACACGACCCCAAGCCGGCTGTAGCCGCGCAGATCGCAATCGGGCAGGCAGACGAGGGGTCGGCCGCGATGACGGTCGGCCCGGCGGACCTGCTCGGCCCAACGCCTGGTGGCCTCGAGCTGAACCTTCGAGAGCCCCCGGCCCAGGTCCCAAGCCAACACCCGACCATACTCCGGGCCGATCTCGGCCAGCGCGGGGACCTGCTCGTCGGTCAGGTCCAAGCGGGTCGGTCGCGGCGGCGGACACACCAGCCACAAACCCAACTCATCCGCCTGCTGGAGAACCTCCGCCGAGGGAAGCCTCGCCAGCCACACCGTGTTGAACCCCACCCGCTTCAAAAAGGCCAACGGCTCGCCCTGATGCCGGATGATTCGGGGAAAGAAGGGACGGCCTTCGACCTTCAGCACCGAGCCGGCCAGTTCGACCGGGTGACGGTCCGGGCGGCCGGCCCCGGCCGAATGCAGACCGCCGGGGGGTGTGGCCGGTTCACTCGGGCCGGATTGGCGGCCGGCGAAACCGGCAATGTCCAGGTCGTCGATCCACACATTCGTCACCCCCGGACCACCGTAAACGTTCAATAGGATCCGATCCAGGTACGCCTCCCGTCCGTCGACGCCCGGCCCCAGTTGGGGTTGGGTCCGCAAGATGCGGACCTGACGGGCAAGCAGCCGCGGCACGTCGTCGATCCTCAGTTGCTGCCAGTGGCCGACCTTCGTGTAAGTGGAACCAAGTATCAACGTCGAGACCGGCCGGCCGCTGCGGGGATCCTCCGTCCGCGGCAGCACCACCCGAGCCAGGATCTGCAAGCCGGGCCGATCTGACTTGATCCAGACGGTGGGCATCAGCTCGTCGATCACCCGCGGCCGCCCTACCTCGTGGCTGAGATAGACATAGGTGCCCTGGTTGCCCGCCACGCTCACACGCTCACAGCCCTCTCCGGTGTGTGCCTCGCCGGGGAGACGCCGGTGCTGCTGGATACGGTACCGGGCATCCCCGCCGGCGTCGCGCCAGGTCGTCTCCGGACCCTCGAACCCTTCGTACCAGGCCGTCTGTCCGTGTGCCGACGCCGGCTCTGTCAGTACGGCCAACATCCCGATGGCGGCGATCAGCACTGACGCGAAACCAGACATGGGGAGTCGGGGTTAAGGATTGGGGATTTGAGATTGGGGATTTGGGATTTGGGATTTGGGATTTGGGATTGGGGATTGGGGATTGGGGATTTGGGATTTGGGATTTGGGATTTGGGATTTGGGATTGGGGATTGGGGGTTTGCAGTGGCGGTTTGGCGGCCGCCGGCACGGCGGCCCACTGCCGACTGGCTGCGATCTGCCGCCGGAGTCCGCGTGGCAGAAAAACAACATCTCGGAACCGCGAGCAACTTTGACGTAACGCGTGCTTGTATCAAGATTTGTGAAGAGCATCCAGATCAAACGTGGCGTTTTCTCACACCAAAGGTAAGCCAGAAGAATCGGTCAGAATTCGCAACTGATTGCCATAACACAAGTTAGGGAGCCTTCCGGCAGACTTCGGCAACTCTGGCACGTTGCGTGCTTTTCTGAAGCACTGTTCCATCCGCCGAAGGAGGCCCCCATGAGTAAGCACGCACGCATCGTCAAACCCAACGCCCACGAAGTCCCCCGAGAAATCGTCGACCTGGCAGCCGCCATCAGCCAACTGCCCCCCGAACACCGCGAAAAAATCGATCCTGTGCTGGCCCGGGTGATCGACAGCACCAAGCGACGCCGTCGGATCCTCTCGCTGGTGCAAGACGCACTCAGCCAGTTGCGGCTGGACATGAAATACCTGGCATTCGATCTCGAGGCCACCCGACGCGAACGCGACGAGTACCGTCGCAAGTTTGAGGAGCCCTCCTGATACGGCCTGCGTGCGCAGCGTCAAAAAAAAGACAGATGCCTTGCTTTGGAGCACTCCGGCCCGATGTCTCCCCGGGCCGGAGTGCCTCGATTTTGGTGCTCATGCGGGTCCGCTCTGCGATCGGTCAGTCGGGCGGAGAAGAGAAAACGTGGGAGGATGCCCCGTGGCGGCAGGCAACAGACGCGATCGGCAATCCGGCAGCCATCGATCCGGCGCCCCGACGCATGTAGTTGAACGCTCGTGGGTGGTAATCATTCCACTCTCTGGGGGCATTGCGGGCGGCACAGCTCGGTCATACGATAAGGTTGAGGCGGATCAGATCCTCCACCTCATTTATATTCGCGGCATCATCCCATACTCCTAAATAGAAGCGGAATCGGCATGGGCAAACCATCTGCCGAGAATGTGGCACAGCACGCGTTCGACCTGGGACTGCTGGATGAGCGGCAGTTGCGGGAGGTCTGGGCGTCTTTCGGTAGCCGCAACGTCCGGGCGAACGAATTCCTCCAGTTGCTGGTCCGCCGCGAGTTCCTCACCAACTATCAGATCGAACGCCTCTTGAAGGGGGAGCGCTCCGGATTCTTCTTCGGGGAGTACAAGGTCCTCTACCTGGTCGGGACCGGCACCTTCGCCCGAGTCTACCGCTCGGTGCAGCACCAAACGGGCCAGGTAGTGGCGGTCAAGGTGCTGCGTAACCGCTACAGCGACAACCCCACCCAATTCGGCCAGTTCGCCCGCGAGGGCAGGGTCGGCTGCTCCCTGCGCCACCCCAACATCGTTCCCATCTACGATGTCTACTCCCACGATAAGACGCATTTCCTGGTAATGGAGTTTGTCGAGGGGCGGAATCTGGGAGAGTTCGTCAAAATACGCAAGAGAATCGAGCCGGCCGAAGCCACCCGCCTGATGTCCGACATCGTCGCAGGAATGGCCTACGCCTTCGACAACGGCGTGGCCCACCGCGATCTGAAGATGAACAACGTCCTGGTCTCCAGCCGCGGACAGGCCAAGCTGGTCGACTTCGGGCTGGCGGCCCTGGATGAAACGCTCACCGAGGACGTCCTGGTCGATTTGCCCAATACGCGGACCATCGACTACGCCGCCTTGGAGCGGGTGACCGGTGTGCGAAAGGATGACACCCGCAGCGACATCTATTTCCTCGGCTGCATCTACTACAATATGTTGAGCGGCAAGCCTCCGCTGTCGGAAACACGCGACCGGCTGAAACGGCTCAGCAAGTCCCGCTTCCAGAAGGTGATACCCATCAGGAAGGTCGATCCGGCGATTCCCGATTCGGTGGCCCTGGTGGTCAATAAGGCGATGGCGCTCGACCCCGACCGCCGCTACCAATCGCCCGGCAACATGCTCAGCGATCTGAGAATTGCCGCAAAACGGCTCGACGAAGAGCCGCCACCCGGCGGCAGTCAGGGGAAATCTGGCAGCTTGCAGCCGGGAAAGGCCCGGCCAGACAACGACCAACCGCCCGCCAAGATCGTGCCCCCCGAAGAACAACCCTCGGTGATGGTGGTCGAGTCGAGCGGGGAGATGCAGGACATCTTTCGCGACGGGTTCAAGCGCGCCGGTTACCGCGTACTGCTGACCAGTGACCCGGCCAGGGCACTCGACCGATTCCAGCAAGACGACGGCGCCGCCGGATGCGTCGTCTTCAACGCCCAGCAGATCGGCAAACCCGCCCTGGAGACGTTCAACCGCTTCGCCGAAGACGCCAGAACCAACTTCATCCCGGCCGTGCTGCTCCTGGATGAAAGCCAGCACGACTGGAAAAAGAGGGCCAACACCACCAACCACCGCATCGTGCTGCCCATGCCGATCACCATGAAAAAACTCCGCGCAGTGCTCGCCGAACTGGTCAGCTCGCGGATGAAAGGTTGAATCGGGCGGGGAAATCCGGGACAGGGCAGCGTTGCGGTCAGTCGCCCCGGCGGCCGATCCATCAGGCTTCGTTGACGGCTGGCACCGCGGCCCTATAATTGTGCTGATCAATTACAGGTGCCGGAGAAGCCCCACCACTCAACGGCCCGCCACTGCCACAAGTCTGCCCGTGTGGACCCCCCTGATAGGTCCGCGGACCATCACGTGGGTCAGGTTGGGAACACGCAACAGCAAGGAGATCCGTTTGATGGCCGATGTGAACGAACTGTCTGACGCCAATTTTGAAGCCGAGGTCCTGCAATCGACTCAGCCGGTATTGGTCGACTTTTGGGCCCCCTGGTGCGGTCCCTGTCTGATGGTCGGTCCCGTGGTCAAGGAACTGGGTGCCGAAAACGTCGGGTCGATCAAGGTCGCCAAGATGAACGTCGACGACAGCCCCAAGACCGCCGCCGGCTACGGCATCAGCAGTATCCCCACCCTGATGATCTTCAAGGACGGCCAGGTGGTCGACCGCTTCGTCGGCATCCAGCCGAAAAACCGATTGCAAGACGCCATTGACCACGCCAAAGGCTAGCCCGGATTATTCATAGGACCATCGTCGGGTACGTATTCGCGTGCCACGGCTGTGTCAGCCGTGCTCCAGATTTGCCGGTTTACCCAGGGCAGCACGGCCGACACGGCCGTGGCACGCCTATGAATAATCCGGGCTAGCGGTAATCCCGTGGCATCGGCGGTAACTGCTGCCGCGAAACACGGTTCTGATGTCAAGTTCATAAGGCCGCGACCGGTGGTCGCGCCCGGAGAGAAGACCAGGCGGCTGTCCCTTTCCTCCGGCGCGACCGGCGGTCGCGGCTTTGTGAACGCCGCCTGGGACGGGGGACTTCTGTCGGCCACCCTCACCATCGACAGCGGGCCCCTCCATCTTTCCCAAATTCCCCCTGTTTACCATCCGCGACAGACACCGTTACCCAAACTCCCACCCACGTACTGGAAAAACACTTGGGGTTAACTTGGACGGCCCATGTGCCGATCAAGGAGTCTGGGGGAACCTTGCCGGTTGCGCGGAGTGTAACGCGCTGACACGCGTGTTCTCGGTCTTCGCGCGGCTCACGGTCACTGCATAGGCAGGTCAAACCGCAAAAAGTTTGCGCAGAGTTCCCAGACTTCTCACTTTAACAGCCGAACGCCCGTCGATATGTCCAAGCCTGATACTAAACGTCGCCGGAAACGGTCCACAGGGCAGGCAAACAAGGCGTCGACCGGAACTCGGGTAGACCCGGCCCACCAGATCGCCAAGCAGGAAGCGGCGATGCCGACGGCCGACGACGCGTCAGCCGAGCAGCCCCTGTCGGACGACGCGTCAGCCGAGCAACTCCACACGCAGGCCGGCCAGTTGGCCTCGCACCTCCGCACACGGCAGAAGGAACTCGATCATCGCCAGGCCCGGCTCAACGCCCAGATTGCGCAATTGGAACGCGACGCCCGCACCGCCCGGCTCTGGATCCGCGAACGCGAGGCAGAACTAAACCGACGCAGCAATGAGCTGGACGAGCAGCAGCGCGAGGCGGAGAAACGCCTGGCCCGGCTGGCCGTAGCCGACGCAGCCCGACGCGACCGGCCCGGCACGGACGACGCCTCCCGGCGGGAGGAGGAACTGGCAGCTCAAGCCAAACAACTCGCCGAACAGGCGGCCGCGCAGAGAAAGGCACAACAGCAACTGGAGGCCGATCGGCAACGCGCCAAGGCGGCCCTCGCCCACGAAAGACAGCAGATCGAGGCCCGACGCGAGTCCTCCCAGCAAACGATCCGCCAACTGCTGGCCAGCGTGGAGCGCCGCCGCCGGGCCGTCGAGGACCGCGCCGCCAAGATCCAAGCCGACGCCGCGGCGCCCAGTCCCGAACTGCTTGCCCGCGAAGACGTGCTTCGCCGCACCGCCGAAACCCTGGAGGCCAGACAGCGACAGCTCGACGAGGCCGATGCCCGACTGGCCGACGCCCAGGCCGAAACCCAAGAACTCCAGCGTCACTTATCCGAAACTCGCCGGGAGGCCCAGGAGGAACGTCGTCTGCAACGGCAGCAGTTGGCGGCCGAACACCACCGCGCGATGGCCGACCTGCAAAAGCGGCGCCAGGCCGTCCAGCGTCGCAGCGAGCACGTCGACCGATGTCGGGCGGCCCTGGAACAGCTCCGCGCCGAACTGGGCCGGATGCACCGCGAAACACTCGATCTCCGGCTGGCCACCGAAGAGCTTTGGGTCCAGCTTTCGGGCGCCGCACCTCCGGCCGCCTTGACCCGCTCGCTGGGCCGCATCCGCAGCAAGCTGGCCGACCACTATCGTCTGATGGGCGCCGAACTCCAGGAACAAAAGCAGGAACTCGAGACCCTCCGCGGCCAACTGGCCGAGCAACACGAGAAACTGGTGCGGCAGAAACGCGAGTTCGAGCAGTGGGCCACCAGGCGGCAGGAAGAAACCGACAAGCAAGCCGCCCGCCTAGTCGCCCGCGAGGAGCAACTCCG
>CAZUAM010000179.1:0-11466 GCA_964618095.1 uncultured Planctomycetaceae bacterium
TAGATACCCTTGGAGGCTCAAGAATTCCCGAATTCTTGAATAATCCGGGTTAGCAGACATCGCCCTGACTCAATTTCCCAAATATCGAGCCCGCCGGAAGCTGCCCATCGCCCGTCGGGGCTTACAGCAACCGGCCGGGACGGAGACTTGCCTTGGAAGCACCGCACGAGCTGACCGGAGTCGCGCTCTCGTACCTGGACGCCCGCTGCGGCTCCGACCAGCACGAAACGATCATCCGGCGTGCAGCACAAGCTCGACACCGGGGGTTCGCCGTGGGCGGCGCAATAGAGGCAGCGGCCGCTGGCAACGTCCCAGCACCGAACCTCCCAATCCCATCCGCTCGACCAGGCCAGTCGCCCGTCCGCACTCAGGCACACCGACCATACCGCGCTGGTGTGCCCATAGAACGTGCGCAAGCAGCGACCGGTGGCCGGATCCCACAGGCGCACCGTGGGGTCACGGCTACCCATCGGATCGCCACCGCCTGAGAGCACCCATCGCCCATCGGGGCTGAAGCACAGGTCATGGATCGGGCCGCTGTGCCCCTTGAACTCGCGCAGCCGTTGGCCCGACTCCAAGTCCCATAAGTGGACGGTCCAATTTTGGTCGCCGGACACGGCCCAGCGCCCGTCGGGAGCCAAGGCCACAGCTCCGAGACCCAACTTGTGCTCAAACACGGATAGGCAGCGACCGGTCGCCGTATCCCACAGGCGCATGGTCCGGTCAGCGCTGCCTGAGAGAATTCGTTTTCCGTCGGGGCTGAAGCACGCCATGGAAACCGCGTCTTCGTGCCCCGTGAAACGTCGAACGCCCCACGCTTCCTGGATGGCCGCCGTGGGCAAGCGCTGAGCCAGCAGGGCCTGAAGGTTGAGCACCTCCGCGCTGCGCTCATGCCCTCGCACGCCCCGCGCCTCCTCTGCGACCAGCGCCGCCGCGGCGTAGCGTTCCTGCTCAGCGGCCTCCTGGGCCTGGCGCAACAGCGAGCGAAAGCGTTGCTCTTCAGCCAATAGCTCCTGCCCCCCTGCCACCCGGCAAAGGACCCAGGGTGCCTGATACAGCGGCGAGCCGTCATTCGTCGTCGTGCCCAGCGCCCAGAGCCTCAGCGTCTTGTCAATGCTGCCGGAAACGGCTTGGCGACCATCGGCGCCAACGGCTACGGAATTCACACCGCGCGTATGCCCTCGGAAGGTGTAGGCGCAGCGTCCGGTCTGTGCGTCCCAGAGGCGCAACGTCCGGTCCTCGCCGGCGGAGATCGCCCAACGGCCGTTTCGCGTAAGGGCCAAGCCGTGGATCTCGCTCGTGTGGCCTTGCATCACTTTCAGACACCGGCCGCTGTTGGTGTCCCAGCAGCGGACCGTGCAATCGTAACGTACGTCCCGCATGTCAATCCTGCCGCCGCCCGATAGGGCGAGCCTGGCATCGGGACTTAGATGGACGGCGTTGACGTTGCCGCCATGGCCCGTAAAGGTGCGGATGCACTTGCCGGACTCGACCTCCCAGAGCCGCACAAGCTTGGCGTCCCCGCTGAGCGCGAATTTGCCGCCGTCGCTCAAAGCGACGTCGAAAGCCGACTCGCCCTGCGGCTCAAACACCCGCACGCACTGCCCGCTGACCATGTCCCACAGACGCAAAGCGCGGTCGCCACCCCCGGAAAGCAGGTATCTGCCGTCAGCGTTCAGGTCCAGGGCATACACCACGTCCGTATGGGCTTCAAGCGGGGCCACCAATCGTCCGGTCTGTGCTTCCCAGCAATGCATGTACGAGCGGCCACTGCCCCAGTTGTCCTCGCCGCCGGAGGGGGTTGTCGTTCCGCTGTGTCGGCCCCGGCCGGTGCAGCCGGTTGAGACGTCTCGTTCGACGGGGTCAATACGAATCCCGACTCACAGCTCTTGCACCGCGCCCGTCGACCGAGATGCGAGGAATCGACCATGTACTGTTTGTGGCAGTTTGGACAGCGCACTTCGATCTTGGCCATTGCGTCGGTTCCCCGCTCGAAAGAAAGACCACCTCTCAAGAGATACTAGACCCTGGCAGCGCTTTTCTTGCGCGAATTCAGTGCCGCACTCCACGCCGAGCTCCACAACCGGCTCCGCCTCCAAGCCCGCACCCAAAACCGCCAACCCCATCCGCTCCCGCAGCAGCCCCGGACCGCCGGCACCGCGGCCACCGCAAACTCCAGGTTTCGCACCGAGGGATTCTCGTAGTCGTCGGCGGCGATCAACAATCCGTACCGATCGCCACGGCCCGGCGCCGGGTGACTCTCGAGGGAAGTCTGACGGGCGGGGCATGTCTTCCGGTGCGGCTGCACCGGTTCGTCGCAGTGCGGACAACGTATCGACCTTTCCTCAGTGGTTGTCCGGTTGCCCGGGGAGTGAGATTGGCAGATTCAGAAACGTGTGCAAGGCCAGCGGCCACTTGCCGGCCGAAGCCGGCTTCTCCGGCTTGCTTCTGCCCAAGATTCGCCGAACCGCTGGATTCGCCAGCCAAGGCCCGAGGACGCACACGTACCGCTGGATTGTCGCATTCTTCCGGAGGGTTCGCAACCTGCGGAGGCCCTCTCGGTGGGCGCACGCCGGCTGCCCAGGCGCCGGCCCGGATACGCTTCGCAACCCTGCTCCCGTCGGCACACGATATGGCTTCCCGGTCGGCCGCGGGAGGTAGTGGTGACGCCCAACGGGCTGTTGGGCCGAGCTGGGGGTAACGGTCACGATCATGCTTCGCCCCCCAACTGGGTGGAAGAACCTGGTCGGAATATCAATATCTGACAAAAGACTATATCCGGCCAAGTGCCCTTTCTTACGCCAAGTACTCGCCGATTATCGGACTGGTAAAGCCGCCACCGGCCGTAACGCGAAGGGACGGCGAAGACCGGCTGGTGATCTCCCCGGGCGCGACCACCGGTCGCGGCCTTGTGAACCGCGGCCGGGGACGAAACCCCAAAGCGGGCGTGCCCTGCCGTGATTGACCAACCCCGCACCGGCCAAGGACAATGAAAGGTATGAGCGACCAGGGTGACAGTGCAAGCCAGCCGGACGAGCCGGAGGAGGTGTATCCCGTGGCCCCGCCCGACCCCGAGCTGGTCGATTACGAGCCCGCCGTGTACCCGATCGCTCGCCAACAGCCCCCCGAGCCTGAGCCGCCGGAGGACGGCCGGTTCCAGTTTACGCTGGCCGAGTTGCTGTTGGTGGTGGCCGCCGCGGCGTTTTTCTTGAGCATCCTGGGGCTGCTCCCGGGAGGATACACCGCAGCGAACTTCGCCGGACTGGCCGGATTGGGCGTGCTGCTGAGCTTGGCCGTACTGACACTGCTTCAGCCGGCCCGGCCGATCATTCGGCTCTGTTGGTGGGCGATGCTCGTGATCTACGGGCTGGCCTGCGTGGTGGCCGTTATCAGAGGCTGACGCACGACGGCCTCGACGTGCCCGGAAACCGCAAGGAAACACCGCAGGCGCAGCGATCCGAGCCGGAGCGCCGGCGTGGCGGCGGTAGGCAATTCTGATTTCCCTTGGCCATATCGTTTGTCGGCACATTCCACGGACCGCAGCCCGGGGCCTTTGAGGAGGCGAATCCGAAGCCTTCCCACTGCCCACCAGCCAGGGCATAGCATATACTGTTTCCGTAAACCGAGCCCCTTATCCCCCGGGAGTCCTAACCATGACGCTCCTCCCACTGATACTCCTCGGCCTGATCGGCGCCGAGCAGGTCATCGACGAATTCTGCTACACCGACCCGCAAGTGGCCGTTCAGACCTGGGCGGCCAAGTCCGCAACGCCGCCGGTCGAGGTGAT
The DNA here is from genome assembly GCA_964618095.1 of uncultured Planctomycetaceae bacterium. Taxonomy (GTDB): domain Bacteria; phylum Planctomycetota; class Planctomycetia; order Pirellulales; family Thermoguttaceae; genus CAZUAM01. Next base: position 3,788 of record CAZUAM010000179.1, read on the forward strand.
CACCGACGGCCGGCGAACCGTGCTCAAGGTGGTTGCCCCCTTCGCCACCGATCCCAAGCTCCCCCGCACCGTTATCGACCGTGAGCTGAAACTCGACCTGGCCGCGCCCGGCGAGTTCACCCTCGAAGTGGCCAGCGACTCGCCCGAGGTGCTGCCGCGGCTGAGCCTCTACTTCCGAAGCGGCGACGGATGGTACGCCGGAAGCGGCACGCTGGCGAAAAAGGGCTGGCAGACGCTGCGATTCTCCAAGGCGTCGTTCCGAACGGAGGGCAACCCGGCCGGCTGGCACAAGATCGACGGCGTCCGCATCGCCGCCTGGCGAAGCCGGGCCAAGGACGCCGCGCTGCGGATCCGCCGGCTGGCTGCCGTCTCGCACGACGTGGCCCTGGTCGTTCCGGACAGTTCCACACGCCGGGACGACCGTGAAGTCCGCTCCGCCCTGGATACGGCCGAACTCCTTTCCGGCATGCTGGCCGAGTTGGGGCTGGGAGCCGACGCGATTGACGAGACCGCGCTGCTCAACGGCGCCTTGGGCAAACGCCGCGTGGCCGTGCTGGCACACAATCCGGGGCTGAGCAATCAGGCCGCCGCCGCGCTGGAGCGATTCGTCGGCGACGGCGGAAAACTGCTGGTCTGTTACCAGTTACCGAGCAGGCTGGGTACGGCACTCGGGTTCGGTCGAGCGAAATACGTCAGACAACAGCGTCGCGGTCAATTCGCCGAGATCCGCTTCGACGCGAGCGGTATTCCCGGACTACCCAAACAGGTTCGCCAGGCGTCCTGGAACGTCACGGTGCCTGAGCCGGTCGGCCACAATGCCCGAGTGATCGGCCGCTGGTACGACGATCGAGGAAAGCCGACCGGTCATGCGGCAATGCTCCTAAGCGACCGCGGCGCCTTCTTCAGCCACATCATCCTTGCGGACGACCGCGAAGGAAAGAAGGAGATGCTGGCGGCGGTCCTGGGACATCTGGCGCCACCACTCTGGAAACAGATGGCCCAGACTGCCCTGGATCGATCCGCAAAGGTCGGGCACTGCGACGGCTTCCAGGAAGCGGTCGCCTACGTGAGGGCCAACGGTGATGATGCGGCCCGCCAGCACCTCGATTCCGCAATCAAGACCCGCGCCCGGGCCGCCGAGCAGGCCGGCCGCGGTGCGTATTCCGAGGCAGTCGAACTCGCACGCAAGAGTCACGCTTTGCTGGCCGAGGCCTACCTTCGCGCGCAGCCCAGCCCGAAGCGCGAAGGCCGGGCAACCTGGAACCACTCGGGCACCGGGGCCTATCCGGGCGACTGGGATCGGTCGGCCAGGGAGCTGGCCGCCGCCGGGCTGAACATGGTGTTGCCCAACATGCTCTGGGCCGGCCGGGCCCACTACGCCAGCGACGTGCTCCCGCGAAGCTCCACCTTCAAAGAGCACGGCGACCAGGTCGCCCAGTGCGTGGCCGCGGCCAAGAAGCACGGCCTGGAGGTCCACGTCTGGAAGGTCAACTACAACCTCTCCGGTGCCCCGAAGGATTTCGTCGAAAAGCTCCGCGGCGAAGGCCGGCTCCAGGTGACGGCCAAAGGCGAGCCGCACAATTGGCTCTGCCCGTCGCATCCGGAGAACCAGAAGCTCGAATTGGAAAGCATGCTGGAGGTCGGCCGCAACTACGCGGTTGACGGGCTGCACTTCGACTACATCCGCTACCCGGGGCGCGAGTGCTGCTATTGCGACGGCTGCCGCGGGCGATTCGAGGCCGCCACGGGCCGCAGGGTGCTCGATTGGCCCAAGGACTGCTACTCCGGCTCGCGACGTGGGGAGTACAACGACTGGCGCTGTCGGCAGATCACTTCCCTGGTGGCCGCGGTGCACCGCGAGGCCAAAAAGATCCGCCCCGAGCTGAAGATCTCGGCGGCCGTGTTCGGTGGGTATCCGGCCTGTCGCGATTCGATCGCCCAGGACTGGCCCGAATGGATCAAGGCCGGCTATCTCGACTTCGTCTGCCCGATGAACTACAGCCAGAGCGATTTGCAGTTTGTCGGCCTTGTGAAGAATCAGCTCCGCCTGGTGGCCGATCGGATCCCGGTCTATCCCGGCATTGGTGCGTGGCGGCTGCCGCCCGACCGTGCCGTGGGCCAGATCCACCACGCCCGAAAACTCGGCGCAGCCGGTTTTACGATCTTCAATTTCAACAGCGAAGCCGCCGAGTCGATCATTCCCGCCGTGGGACTGGGGGCCGGAGCACAAAAAGCGGTGCCGCCGCACAACGCGCCCTAGAGGCGCGACCGGCGGTCGCGCACCTGCCGCACCGGCTGTGCCGCGTTTGTGCCACTATTCCAACGTCGGCCGGGCAATCTCGCCGCGCAACTGCGCTTCGCCACCCTCTTTCTCGTAGACGCCGTAGAACATCGAGCAGCAATCGAGCCACAGAGTAATCCGGTGCATGTCTTCTTCGGAGAGCTTCACCTCGTAGTGGCCTTTCTGGAGGATTTCGTACAGCTTCGAGGCCCGGGCGCCGAACCGGCCCGGCGTGGTCCGGTGTCCGTCGCCGTAATTGTAGAAGCCGTATTTGGGGGCCAGGCTGAGGTAGGACGCGTACCAGCGCCGTTGGATCGGTTCCCGGGCGAGATTGGGCACCTCATCCGGATGCTCGGCGTGACACTTTACGCAGTGGCGGTCCAACACCGGCTGGACCAGCCGCGGATAGCTGAAGGGATTGGAGCCGTCGACGTCCGCTTGCAGCCGGGAGGGTCCCCGGCGTAGTGCCAGCGGCACGTCTGCCGGAATCTGTGCGGCCCGGTATTTGGGCTCGTGACAGCCCTGGCAGACCAGACGCTCGCCCGCCTGCAAATAGGTGGCCGAGCGCATCGACTGGACGGCCAGCCCCTGTTCGTCCAGCGCCTGAAAGAAAAGTTCCTGATGGGCAGGGACCGCGAGATGCGCGCTGCCGTCCTCCTCGACGGGAACCGTGCCCAGGACGTATCGGGCAGGAACGACCGAATCTCCCGCCGAAGGCAGCCGGAGCCCCGTCTCGTGTGGCGGGCCGCCGGAGGGAACCGTCATCGGCAAAACCTGGAGGACTCGCAGCGCCGCGATCTTCGTACCCTGCGGCCAGGGCTTCAGGCCGTCGTAGACGTTGACCACCGCCAGGGTGCCTTCGGCCGGTTGTTGGCCGTCGGGCCTCGGCAGGCTGGGATTCCGCGACGTCCCCTGCGCCACGACGTCCGGCGGGACCGGCGGCTTGGGATGGGGGCGCAGCGGAATCGGGCTCTGGCAGGCAATCTCCGGGTCCCGGTAGATCAGCTCCTTGTTGCCGAAGCCGTCAACCAGGTAGATGCCGTAGGCCCCGCGGAGATGGGTCCTGCCTTGCCGGCCCATGCCCGGTTTCATGGCCACGTCGTACACGCAGAGGTAGTAATCCTCGCTCAAGGGCCAGGCCGTGCCGTAGACCTGCGCCCCACCCTGGCTTTCCGGGAACCTGATCTCCGGTGTAATCCGCTTGACCGGGGCCATGGCGTCGTCGTCCTCGACGTGCGGATCGACCAGGACCAGCGAGCCGAACGCCTGTCCGTGATGCGGAGCGGCCGTGGCCACGAACTTGCGCGAGCCGGGAATCGCCCGCACGTCCAGCTCCATGTCCGGTCGAAGCCGGCGGGGGGCAAAGTTGCCGTGCACGGCCCGCGAGTCACGCCCGTCGAAGGTCGTGATCCAGGGAAGGTGGGCGGTGCAGCCGTGCCGGTCGATGTAGTCCCAGCGCGTATAGATGATCCGGCCGTTGTGGGTCACGCTGGGATGCCACTCGTTGGTCTCGTGGAAACTGAGGCAGCGGATATCGCTCCCGTCGGGCTTCATGTCGAACAGCGTGTACGTGGGACACACCCGGCCGCATCGCAAGTAGCCGCCGCGGCGCTCGGTAATCAACGCCACTCGCCCGTTGGGGAGCCAGCAAGGATCGAAATCGTTCCAGGTGCCATCGGTCAACTGCTCCAGCCCCGTGCCGTCCACGTTCACTTTGAAGATATGGTAACTCCATCCCTCGTCCCAATGTCCGCGGGTGGGATCCGTATGGTGCCGGTGGCTGCGGTCGCCTTCACATTCCACGTAGGCAAACAGGATCGAACGGCCGTCGTACGACAAGTCGGGCGAGACGAACGAACCGTCTGTCAGTTTCCGGCCTTTCAGCCGCCCGCGCTGGACCACCAAATCGGCGAGCACGTCTTCTATCCGCGGATTTGGGCCGAAGGGGGCGTGGAGCACGTACAGTCCGCCGCCCGGCTTGGCGTTGATCCCGTAGTATTGATCGCACATGTGATTGTAGCCGGGCCGGTGGCGTTTGATGAAGAGGATCTTATCGAAGTCCAGGAGGGGATTGGAAAAGGCGATCTTGCGGCGAACCGCACACACCTGTTCAAACAGCGCCAACCGCCCGTCGACGTTCTCCACGGCAATCTTCTCGTTGGCCGCCTGCAACTGCTGAAGGCGCTTTTCCAGCGCGGCCAAATCAGGCGCCGGACTGATCCGCTTCAGGTCCTCCAACAATGCCACCGTGCGACGGAGGACCACGTCGACCGGGTCGCGATCCGAATCGATGATCAGCGCCGCCGGGCGGTGGGCCTGGTGAGCAACCCCGGCGAAGTGGGCCCGATTGCGGAGATCCTGCTTGAGGGTTTCAAATTGCCGCTCCAACTCGCTCAGGTTCTCCCAGGCCGTCAGCCCGAGCGTCTCGACCGACTCCGCGGCCCGAAACTTCAGGCCCTCCGACAGGATCCGCAGCTCGGCGATCGAAGCCCAGGGGCGCCCGTTGACTTCCGAAAGGGCCCGCATCCGCACGTAACGCCCCTTCGTCCTGGCGGGAAGCTTGACGACCTGTTCCGTCAGGATTCTGCCGATCGTCCCCTTGGAAACCGGCGGGCCGAAATTCTTGGGGTCATCGCTCACGTAGAAGTCGTAGTCCCGAATAGTCCCGTTGCCGCCGCCGGGCCGGGCCAGATAACCGAACCCGGCGATCTCGTAGCTTCTGCCCAGGTCGACCACGATCTCGTGCGGATGCCCGGTTTCTCCGAAGCCGAACCTCGTGTGCCACATGGTCCGCGGATCGCCGTCCAGCGCCCGGGCGCCTTTATAGCCCGGTGCCTCGCTATCCACGATGACTTTGACCTTCACCGTCCTCGAGCGCCTGCGCGGGTCCTTCGATTCGCCCGCGGCCGCTGCCCAACCGGGTGTCAGAAGGATCAGCGAGATACCGATCACCAAGCCTGTCTTCTTCATTGCCGAATCCTTGCGTGTTTGGCCTCTTGCGGTTTGTCAGTGAAATCCCCGTAGCGGTCCTGCGGCTTATGATACCGCCAAGCCTCCGGCGGTGTCAATTCTTCTCTCCGCAAAGAGGGTGCCACAGCCGGTCATAAAGCCGCGACCGCCGGCCGCGAGAAGATCGGTGTCCGTGGGCCGTGACGGCCCCAGCACGGCAGACCCTGGAGGATTGACACCCTCCATTCTTGCGGCATAGAATGGGGCGACTTTACCACTGCGGAATTCGGGGCAGTGATTCAATAACTTAGGACGCGCGCGTGCGAAGTCCTTGTCACACCGTTGCGAAACCCCGCGCTGTAGTACTAACCCCTTGACCAAATGGAGAAGGTGCCGAAATGAAGTTCAAAACTGACGCCTACATGAAGGTGGCGGGCCTATTGCTTGCCGTTGGCTTCTCGTTGAACCTACAGCCCGCCCAGAGCAAGTCGGCCGAAACCAAGCCCCAGCCTCCGCTGCGGGACTACTATCGGACCGATTACGGCAGGCGGATTGCCGACGTCGGGGGCAAGACGGCCGTGTGGTGGTGCGGCGCCGCACACAAGGTCCCCAAGCAGCGACCGCTGCCGGAGGCGACCTCGTCCGCCGCCAGATTGTCCGCCGCCGGGAATGACTTCGAGGCGGTACAGGTTGTGGTGCGTCCGACGGAACTGCTCAAGGGACTGAGGGCAACGCCCGGGCCATTGGCCGGTCCCAATGGCACGGCGATTGCGGCCGAGAACGTGAAGATCCTCCGCGTGGCCTATCACTTCGTGGATCATCCGACCGACAAGACCGGGGTCCGCGACTGGTGGCCCGACGCCCTGCCCCCGCTTTCCAAACCGATTGACGTCCCGGCCGGCGAAAACCAACCGCTGTGGGTGCTGATCCACGTACCCGAAGACGCCAAACCCGGCGATTACTCCGGCCAGGTGTTGCTGAAGGCCGACGGCTTTTCGGCCGCCGTGCCGATCAAGCTGCACGTCTGGGATTTCGCGCTGCCGAAGCGGAACCACGTCGAGACGGCCTTCGGCTTCTCTGCCGGCAACGTCTTTCGCTATCACGGCCTGAAGACAGACGAGCACAAGCGCCGCGTGTTGGACATGTACTTTCAGTGCTTCGCCGACCACCGCATCAGCCCCTACAACCCCACGCCGATGGATTCGATCCGCGTGAAGTTCCGCTCGGAGGGCGACCCGCCCGGGGCGGAACTCGACTTCGCCGCCTTCGATAGGGCCATGGCTCGGGCCGTAAAGGAATTCCACTTTACCGGCATCCGGTTGCCGGTCCAAGGCATGGGCGGCGGCACCTTTCATTCTCGCTCGGAGCCCAGGATCGGCCGGTTCGGCGAGGACACGCCCCAATATCAAGCCATGTTCTCCGGCTACGTGAAGCAGCTCGAAGATCACCTCCGCCAGAAAGGCTGGCTGAAGATGGCCTACATCTACTGGTTCGACGAGCCGGCCCCGAAAGACTACGAGTTCGTGGCAGGCGGAATGCGGCGGCTAAAGAAGTACGCGCCCGGCCTGCAACGCATGTTGACCGAAGAGCCGGGCGACAACGTCTTGGCCGGGCTGGTTGACATCTGGTGCCCGGTCAGTCCACGCTACAATCATGAGGAGGCCGAAAAGCGGCGGGCCCACGGCGAGCGGTTCTGGTGGTACGTCTGTACCGGGCCCAAGGCCCCCTACTGCACCCTGTTTATCGACCACCCGGCCACCGAGCTGCGGGTCTGGCTCTGGCAGACCTGGCAGCGGAAGATCACCGGCGTGCTCGTCTGGCAGAGCACCTACTGGACCTCCAGCGCGGCCTTTCCCGACGAGCCGCAGAACCCGTACGAGGACCCGATGGGCTACCGCAGCGGCTACTCCACGCCGCGGGGAGTGAAGCGCTACTGGGGCAACGGCGACGGGCGATTCATCTACCCGCCCCAAGCGGCCGCCGTGCCCGGCAAGTCGGGCCCCGACCCGGTGATCGAGCTGCCGGTCTCCAGCATCCGCTGGGAGATGCTCCGCGAAGGGATCGAGGATTACGAGATGCTCTACCTGCTGCGCGAGCTACTGGACAAGCGGCGCGCCGATCTATCGCCCGAGCAGATCGAGAAGTATGAAGCACTGCTTGAAGTCCCTCAGTCCATTACGAACGACATGATCACCTTCACCACCAACCCCGCGCCGATCCACGCCCGGCGGGCGGAGGTCGGCGAGGCGATCGAGCACTTGGAAGAGTGGGGATCGGATGCATCATCCAGGCCTTCCCGGGGTGGCGGAAAAGCGTACCCGTCGGTTCTAATTGACACCCCTAATGCGTATCAGTAGAATGCAGGCAGTCACCTGGCAACCGAAGCTCAATCCGCACTAGCACCAAACGGTTTTCGGGCCGAGTTGCGTTAACTTTGAGATCTCACACT
>CAZUAM010000180.1:0-11363 GCA_964618095.1 uncultured Planctomycetaceae bacterium
CTATTGCCGCACCACAGCAACAGACCTTGCAGGCCGTCCCGCGCGCCGAGCAACTCGCCTCGACCCACGTTGGTCGTTTGACCCCCCCAACAGGCGGGGAGACGATTTTCTGCGTCATGTGCCCGTCCCTCTCCCACTGGCAGAACTCCGCGGTAAGACATACCGTCGACCGTCGCGCGAATAAGTACTACTCCACTGGAGACCACCGATCATGGCCAAAAAGACCTGGACGCTGGAGGACCGCCAGCAGGATCTGTACGTCGAGCAAATCGCCCTGGGGCCCGACAACGTGGCCGGTGCCGCCTCGGGTTTTTCGGTCACCAAACGGACGTTGCAGGCGGGGTTGCGGCACGGGGTGGACGTGATCGAAGTCAACAACGGGACGTTCCGCTTCGTGGTCGTGCCTACCCGGGGAATGGGTATCTGGCGGGCGAGTCTCGGCGAAGTGCAGCTCGGCTGGAGGTCCCCGGTCAAAGGCCCGGTGCATCCATCGCTGGTCCGGCTCTGGGAGCCCAGCGGACTGGGCTGGCTCGACGGTTTCGACGAACTGCTGGTTCGTTGCGGCCTGGAGAGCAACGGGGCCCCGGAGTTCGACGACAAGGGAGAGCTCGTCTATCCGCTGCACGGCAAGATCGCCAACGTCCCGGCCCACAAGGTCGAGGTGACCATCGACGGCGACGCTGGCGAGATCGCCGTCAGCGGCACCGTGGACGAGGCCCGGCTGTTCGGCAACAAGCTGAGCATGGTCTCCACGATCACCACCCGGGTCGGCCGGCCGGGGATGACGGTCTCCGACAGGATCACCAACGTCTCGGCCGAGGAGGGTGAGCTGGAGTTGCTCTATCACGTCAACTTCGGCACGCCGCTGCTGACGCCGGGCTGGAAGGTGGTGCTGCCGGTGGCCAAGGTCGCTCCGCGCGACGAGGTGGCCGTGGGCAACCTGCCCGAGTGGGACACCTACGGTCCGGAGACCCCGGGCTCGGCCGAGGCCGTCTTCTTCTTCGACCTGGCCGGCGAGTACGACGGCCGCACGCAAGCCCTGCTGCGCAACGCAGCGGCCGACCGGGGCGTGAGCCTGAAGTTCAACCGAAACCAGTTGCCCTGCTTTTCTCTGTGGAAAAACCGCCAGGCAGAGGCCGACGGCTACGTCACGGGGCTGGAACCGGCGATCAACTTCCCCAACGTCAAGTCGTTCGAGAAGCGGCAGGGCCGGGTGGCCGTGCTCTCTCCCGGCGAGTCGCGGGAGTTCGAGATTGCCGTCGAGGCCCACGCGGACGCCGCGTCGGTCAAGGTCGCCGAGGAGGCCGTCGTCAAGATTCAGCACAGCAGCACGCCGGAAGTGCTCGAGCAGCCGGACCCCGCGTGGTCGGCCGGGTAGACCTCTGGCGTACTTGACGCGATAATCAGGGCTTGGAGCGCAACCGTCGCAGAAAGGGAGCAGCCAATGTTGCAAGAATTCAGGGTGGACAATTTCAAGTCTCTCATCAACCTGACGTTCCGGCCCCTCGAGGTCAACCTGCTGATGGGTCTGAATAACGCTGGCAAGACGAATCTTTGCCATGCCATGAGATTCCTATCCGGAACGACAAGGAGTTCGCTTGACGAATGTGCGGACCAAACGACTGGGACTCGCTTTACCCTGACGAACTCCTATTTCTCAAAGCCAACTATCGATTTCCAAGTGAGAGCATCAGTACCATTTGAAGATGAAATGCTTTCCTTCGATTATCGTTTGACGATTCTGGCGAAGAAAGCGGACTCGTCGACCTCTGCCCTGGAAGTGGATAGTGAAACTCTTCTGGTAACCGGTAGAGGATTCGAAAACGTACCACTACTTGAGAATACACGCGAAGGTGTTCGCTTGCTCCACGAAATCGACCATGCGCGAGGGAAGCAGAATTACGTTGAGACGGCAGCACCACGGGAGACAACTATGCTAAACCGTCTCTATGACCTCAAAACGAACGCGCGTGCAAACTGCTTTAAGAAGTATCTGTTCCTCTGGCAGTACTATGAACTGGTAACGCCAGCCTTGCGGGCTTCGCACCATGAGCTGAATCGGGTCGTACTAAACCCGGATGGAAGTAACCTCGCGTCTGTGGTTTACCAACTGAAGACATCAAACGAACGGAGCTACAGGAAGCTGTTAGGACTTCTGCATAAAGTTGATCCGAAGATCGATGTGATTAACTTCCATGTGCCATCTGAGGGCATGGTGTTCATGTTCTTCGAGGATTCACAAGGCAACTCGCTTCCGACCGTGAGCATATCGGGCGGAACCTTACGGTTTTTGGCCTTGTCCTACATCCTGGCTGCTCAGCCAACGTTCGGACCGGCCCCCCTGAGAATAGTCGAAGAACCTGAGAACGGACTATATGTAGGCTACCTAAACGACTTGCTGGAAGTGGCGGAGAGTGCGGAATCTCGTTCACAGTTAGTATTTACCTCCCACTCCCCATATTTCATCGATTTGTTTGACGATCATCTTGACAGCATCTTCTTGTTGAAGCGCGGCGATCAGCACTCTTCGATCACCCAGCCTGATGTGGAGCAGGTGAAGAAACGGTTGGAGAGGTTCCCGCTCGGCGAGCAGCACTTCCGGGAGATGCTGGGATGAAGATCGGCTACTACGTTCAGGGAACGACGGACGAAGCATTTGTCCACGGATTGGCCAAACGATGGTGCCCACAGGCGGATCTGGCGGCTGGGAGGTTCCGAGGCAGTTCGAGAATCTCGTTTCGGCGCGAGATCGCCAACGCCCTGTGGGACCTGCGAGACGACAAGCGGTGTGACGTACTTGTGGTCCTCACGGATTCGGACGTGGCAGCCTGGCGAGAAGTGAAGCGAAGGGAGTGGAGCCGTGTCCCCGAGGACTGCCAGCACATGTGCGTCTTCGGCGTGGCAGAGAGAAACATCGAGTGCTGGTTGGCCATCAATCGCAATGTGTTGGCGAAGGAGTTGAACTGCACCCCCGATGACATCCCTCGGGACGATCCCTCGGGATTCGTCAAGAGAAAGTTTGGCTTGGGAGAACGGGGTGACGCGAGAGAAGACGCCAAGGGGCGTGTTACCCAGTTTGTGGCGCAAGCGCCTGTGAAATCGTGGATCGAGGGCTCAGAATCCTTCAAGTCCTTCTACGGGGAAGCTCGGTCGCTTGCGGCCCGGACCAAGTGTGAGATGCCAAACGAATTGGAAAGTTCTTGAGAACACCCATCCGCTAGTTACTTCGCCCGCTGCTGCCAAGCCCGCCATTTCTCGCGCATCCGCTTGAGTGTGGCGGCGTGCTGGGGTTGGGGGGCCAAGTTGTGGGCTTCGTCTGCGTCGACCGACAGATCGTACAGTTCTTCGTGGGGCGGCTCGACGTCGAGGAAGCGGATGTACTTGTACCGCCCGTCGCGAACGGCCTCGTTGCGGGGGATTCGGGCGTGGCGGAAGAGGTGCTCGTAGAAGAACTCGCTGCGCCAATCGGGCTTTTCGCCTTGGATCAACGGAAGCAGGCTCTTCCCCTGCATCTTCGAGGGGATCTTCACCCCGGCCATGGCCAGCATGGTCGGGGCCAGGTCGATGCTCAGCACCGTCTGATCGCACCGCTTCCCACGCTGCCCGGCCGGAAGGCTCGGATCGTAGACGACCAGGGGCACGCGGATCGAGACCTCGTGCGGGAACCACTTTCCGGCGAAGCCCCGTTCGCCCAGGTAGAAACCGTTGTCGCCGGTGTAGAGGATGATCGTGTTGTCTGCGAGCCCCTTCTCCTGGAGCTTCTTGACGATTCGGCCCACCACCCGATCCACCCCGCTCACGAGCCGGTAGTACGACTTGACCGAGTGCTGGTACATTTCCTCGGTGGCAAAGCGGACCTTCCAGCGGTTGCGGTTCTCGGAGGTTTTCAAGAAGTCCGGCAGGGTCTCGAAAAAGGCCGGGTCGGAGAGCGGCGCCGGGGGAATGGTCACGTTCTGGTAGAGCCCTTGAAGCCCGGGGTCGTAGGGAAACTGGCGGAAGGCCGGCTGCCCGTCCTGGCAGTGCGGCGCCTTGAAGCTGAACGAGAGGCAGAAGGGCCGGTCGTCGGGCAGGCCGTCGAGGAACTCGATCGCCTGGTCGCCCATGCGGGCCGTGAGGTGGACTTGGTCCAGATCCCGGGCGTCCCGGCCGCCGTCGCCCGACCGGGGGTCGAGATAGACGAACACGTCCTTGCCTTTGATTTTTTGGAGGTACCGGTTCTGTCCCGGCCAGCCCTGGTTGTAGTCGAACAGGTCCTTGGGCGGACGGCCCACGCCCCACTTACCGATGAAACCGATATAATAGCCGGCCTTTTTCAACAGGGCCGGATACGTCCGGGCGAGCTGTGCGGGGGTGAAGTTGGTGCTGAAGCTGATCACCCCGTGCCGGGCGGCATACTGGCCGGTGAAGATGCACGCCCGGTTGGTCATACAGATCGACGTGGTCACGAAGCAGTTGTGGAACACAATGCCCTGGGCGGCCAGCCGGTCGACGTTGGGCGTCTGGATGATCTTGTTGCCCATGCAGCCCAGCGTGTCCCAACGCTGGTCATCGGTGAGCAGGAAGACGATGTTGGGCCGGCGGGGTTCGGCAGCCTGGCAGCGGCCGGCCGGGGAGCCAAGCTGGAGGGCCGTCGCCAGGGCAATCAGGCCGAGAACCGGCGGACGTGGGTTCAGTCGCATCGGTAACCTCCATTTCCAGGGAACGTCTACCCGGCCGGCCGGCCGGGTTCACTTTCCAAGAGTGGGTAAGAGTATAGCCGGGCCCGCCGGCTAACGAAAGTCGCCCCCCCCGGCGGCCGGAAAAGCAACAAAACCGTTGCCTCCCCGTGCCCGGGGACGTAGGCTTATACGAGGATGGTTGGGCCCAGCGCCCTCGAAGGAGGGCGGCAGAGGGAACGAGAATTCGACAGCCAGGAGAAAACTATGTCCGAGCAAGAGAGCAAGAGAATCACGCGCCGCCGGGTGCTGGCCGCTTCGCTGGGGGCCGCCGGCGTGGCGGCCGCCGGACCGGCACAGGCACTGGCCGCCGGGCCTCGCCGAGGCGGTACGCTTAAGGACAAACGGGTGCTGATCGCCATCGGCGAGTTCAGCGAGGGGATGGAGACCTACTACATGATCTACCGGCTCCTCGAAGAGGGGGCCGTGCCGGTGGTAGCGGCCGCGGCCGTCAAGCGGGTGCAGTTGGTCGTACACGATTTCGATCCACGGTACTCCAACTACACCGAAAAGCTGGGCTACCAGATCGAAGCCCAGGTGGCCTACAAGGACGTCAACCCGGCCGACTACCAGGGGCTGCTGATTCCCGGCGGTCGCGGGCCGGAGGAGATCCGCCAGGACAAAGACGTGCTTGCGATCGTGGGCTACTTCATGGACAAGAAGCTCCCGCTGGGGGCAATGTGCCACGGTCCGCAGGTGGTCTACGCGGCCCGGCCGGTGAAGCGGCGCCGCATCGCGGCCTATCAGGGGATGCGGGCCGACGTGGAGCTGGCGGGGGCCGAGTTCGTCGACCAGCCGGTGGTGGTCGACGGCCGGCTGGTCACCTCCCGGGGCTGGCCCGACCTGCCCTACTTCATGCCCAAGTTCTTGGAGGTATTGGGCAAGAAGTAGTGGAGAGTGGCCGCTTGCGGCTTAGCAGGCCACTGTTGGCTGGTTGACTTTGGTCCCGTGCGGGTTAGTCTTGTGCGGTATGTCTGAAGCACCAAATGGGGCCGATGTACAGTTGCCAGCGGTCGGGTCCCAGCCGCGGGGACGTGTGGCACTGCTTCGACGGCACCGCTGGGTGACGTTCCTGTTGCCGCTGTTGGTCTACATGCTATTGAACGGCCTGGAGCCGGTGCCCAAGCAGGCCAAGAAGGACGCCGGCAAGGTCGATCAGTCCGCTCCCCTGCAATCGACTCCCGACCAGGACGAAGGAAAGTCGTGGTTGCCGTCCCTTCCATACGAGTACTACCCGATCGTCTACACGGTGAAGATCATCCTGACCGTGGCGGCGATCGTCTTCGTGCTGCCCGGGTATCGCGCGTTTCCCTTTCGAGTCAGTCCGTTGGCGGTGTTGGTGGGGGCGGTTGGGATCGTGGTCTGGGTTGGGCTGTGCCGGCTGGACCAGGAATATGAGCTTCTGAAGTCGCTGTTGGAGCCGGTCCGCCTGGAGCGGATCATCGCTTTCGGCACCCGCCCCGGGTTCAATCCGCTGGACCGCCTCCAGGACAACCCCGCCTGGGCCTGGGGCTTTCTGGCTGTCCGCTTTGTGGGGCTGGTCGCGGTGGTGCCGGTGATCGAGGAGTTTTTTCTCCGCGGCTTCCTGATGCGGTTCGTGGTGGACGCCAAGTGGTGGGAGGCGCCGATGGGCAAGGTCAACACTTGGGCCGTGGTGCTGGCCACGCTGGTTCCCATGCTGATGCACCCGGCCGAGTTGCTGGCGGCCGCAGTTTGGTTCTCGATGATCACCTGGATGTACCTGAAGACCCGCAACGTCTGGGACTGCGTGGTTGCCCACGCCGTGACGAACCTGCTGCTGGGGATCTACGTGGTGGCCTGGGACCAGTGGCAGTTGATGTAGGGGTCAGGAGTCAGGGGTCAGGAATCAGGAATCAGGGGGCAGGGGGCAGGGGTCAAGTGTGGGTCACTTCTTTTCCGGCAAGAAGGAGAACAGCCGCCGGATCTCTTCCGGAGACGGCTGCCGGCCGTACTCGCAGATTTCGAAGGCCTCGGCATAGCGCACCTGCTTGCCCTTTTCTTCCCCGTAGAGTTCGATCAGCTTGTCGCGGAACCGGTTGGCCGTCGAGGAGAATCGCGCTTTGAAGCGGTTGTGTAGGCGTTTCAGGGCAGCTTCCTTTTCGGCCGCGTTGCTGGGGACCCGATTCGGCCCGCCGTTGCAACCGCCCTCGATAAACTGCGACTCGAGCTTTCCCAGGGCCTCAACCTTTCGCTCGATCACACTGTCGATCGCCACCACGATGTCCGCCCGGAACGGCGTGGGCGTTTGGAAGCGGTCGGCCGAGTAGAGGAACACGGGGCTCTTCTTTAGGGGCGGGGTATCCGGGCACAAGAAGGGCACGCCGACCATGTAGGCGCAATCCTGCATCAGCACGCCGGTGTAGCGGTGGTCGGGATGATAGTCGTTCGGCCGGTGGGCGATCACGATGTCGGCGTTCCACTGGCGAATCAGCCGGGTCATGATCTTGCGATTCTCCAGGGTGGGCATCAGCTCGCCGTCGTGGATGTCGAGCACTTCGGCGGTAGTGCCGAGGACCTTGGAGGCCGCCTGCACTTCGGCGTTGCGCCGCTTGGCCAGCGGCCCCCCGGCCATCTGCCAGTGTCCGATGTCGCCGTTGGTGACCGAGACCAGCTTGACGTGGTGTCCTAGATCCGACCACATCGCGCCGGTGCCGCCGGCGCGGATTTCGCTGTCGTCGGGGTGGGCCCCGAAGACGATGATCCCCAGCTTGCCGTCGTCCGGCCGGATCGGCTGGCCGGCGAAGGTGGTGGGGGCTTCTCGCTGGGGCTGCCGGCCCGGGCGGGCGAAGCCATATCCCGCCGCAAACAGCAGTCCCAGCGCGATCCCCAATGAAAACCAGTGCCATCTGCGCATGACGCGTCCTCCCTTAACGTGGTTGATAAATGCCCCGACGTCCGTGATAATACGCCAGGGCGGCCGTCCGTGCAAGCAACAGAGCAGGATTGGTCGGTTTCAGTTGTGTAGGGTGGGTGCTTGCAGCCGCGCGCCGGTGATGACTGGCGGAATCGTTGCCCCACACTCGTGTGCGTGCAAGCACGCACCCTACGGTGCAAATAGGCCGTGTACGACGCCACTTTTTTGCCGAGGAGGTCCGAATGATGCGTTGCCGAAAGCTGCTGATGATTGCTTTGACCATGGTGTTTGCACTGACGCTGGCCCGCGGCCACAGTCTTGCCGCGGAGAAGAAGGTGACCAAGTTTGTTCGATTCCGGGCCGGCAACACGGTGGCCTACGGGATCGTGGAGGGAGACCGCGTGCGTCAGCTCGAGGGGAATCTGTTCCGCTCGTGGAGGCCCACCGAGACCATGCACCAACTCTCCGAGGTCAGGCTGCTGGTACCCACCCGGCCCAGCAAGGTCTTGGCCGCCGCAATGAACTACAAGAGCCACGCGGGCGAGAAGACGCCGCCGACCGAGCCTCAACTATTCTTCAAGGTTCCCTCGTGCCTGGTGGCCGCCGGGGGAAAGGTCGTAATCCCCAAAGGTGCCGCCAACGTGCATTATGAAGGCGAGATGGTGATCGTGATCGGCAAGCGCGCCAAGAACGTGCCCAAAGAGCGGGGGCTGGATTACGTGCTGGGCGTTACCTGCGGGAACGATATCAGTGCGCGAGATTGGCAGAGCAATGACATCCAGTGGTGGCGTGCCAAGGGCTCCGATACGTTCGGGCCTTGTGGGCCGTATATCGTCTCGGGCATCAACTACGACGATCTCCAGCTTCAGTTGCGGCAAAACGGCGAAGTCAAGCAGAAGGAGCGTACCAGCCAGATGATTTTCGGCGTCTCGGAGATCGTCAGCTTCGTCAGCCGGCACGTCACCCTGGAGCCCGGCGACCTGATCTTCACGGGCACTCCCGGCGCGACCGCCGGCATCAAACCCGGCGACGTGCTCGAGGTGGAGCTGGAAGGCGTAGGGGTGTTGAAGAACACGGTGGTCGGCCCGCGGTAGCGCGAGAAAAGCCCACGCCCCGGCAGGGGCGTGGGCTTCGTTGGTTTCCGCCGGTGTTGGCCGCTTAGCGGCCGCTCAATCGCTCCGGACGGGTGCCTCCGGCTCCAGTCCGCGCCGCTCGGCGGTGGCCTGGGCGGACGCGCCCCGCTCGGGGGCCGCCTCCGGCTTCTTGTTGTCGGCGCCGGCGAAGCTGGCCAGGGTTTCGGGTAGCTCCACGCCCCCGATGTCTTTCATGACCTGCATCATCGGCGGGAGGGTGCGGGCCATGTTCGTCAGCCAATTGGCCGTGCTGCTGGTGCCGTTCTGCGAGTTGCTGTCCCAGACCACGACCTTGTCGAACTTGATGTTGGAGATCGCCCGGGCCGAGGCGTCGACCAGGTTGTCGAAGTGCTCCAGCATCAACAGTTGGAAGGCCTGTTGGGCGCCGCCGCAGGCGTCGACGATCCGCTGGAGACCGTCACCCTTCTTGGCCAGGATTTCGTATTGTCCGCGGGCTTCGGCCTCCAGCTTGGCGTAGATGGCCGATGCTTGACCCTCGGCCTCGATCCGCAGCTTGGCGGCCTCGGCCTCGGCCTCGACGGTGATCTTGGCCTTTTCGGCCTTGGCCGGGGCTTCCAGCTCGGCGCGGCGCTTGGCCTCGATCCGCTGGGCCTCGGCCACGGCCGCCTTGGCGCGGGCCAGGTGCTCGGTCTCGAGCACGGCGGCCTCGGCGGTGACCTTTCTGCTCTCGCCCAACTGGTAGGCCTCGGCCTTCTTGACCTGCAAGGCGGCCTGCGAGGCGGCGATGTCGGCCTTGGCGACGTTTTCGCCCTCGACCGCCCGGGCGTCGGCGTCGGCCAGCTTCACCCGCATGTCTCGTTCGGCCTCCTTGACCTGGGCCTCGCGCGCGAAGGCGGCCGACTGTTCGCCGACGGTTTGCTCCTTTTCGAGATCGGCCACGCGGACGGCCTGCGTTCGCATGGCTTCCCGGGTACCGATTTTCTGGTCCCTCTGGTTGTTGGCAACCTCGACTTGCTTTTCCCTCTCGGCCTGGGCCACGCGGATGGCGCCCATCCTCTCGTTGTCGGCCACCTCTCCGCGGGCGGTTTGAATGGCCTCCGAGGCGGCCTTCTGGCCGATGGCCTCGATGTAGCCCGACTCGTCGGTGATGTCGGTGATGTTCACGTTGATCAGCTTCAGGCCGATCTTCGTCAGTTCCGGCTCGAGATTCGTCATAATCTGGGAGAGGAACGCGTCGCGGTCACGGTTGATGTCCTCGATCTTCATGGTGGCGATCACCTGGCGGAGCTGGCCGAAGATGATCTCTGCGGCCTGCTTCTCGATCTCGCGGAGGCTGAGCCCCAACAGGCGGATGGCCGCGTTCTGCATCAGTTCCGATGTGGTGCCGATAGCCACGGTAAACACACTGGGGACGTTCACGCGGATGTTTTCGTGCGACAGGGCTCCGCGGAGCGGGATCTCGATCTGCAGCGGTTCCAGGCTCAACCAGGCGTAGTCCTGGATCAGCGGGACCACGAACCGGGCACCGCCGTGGATGCAGGTGGCCGCCTCGGTGCGTCCGGTCTTCCCGTAGACGACCAGCAGTCGGTTGCTGGGGCATCGCTTGTAGGTCGACCGCACCAGCCCGAGGAAGCTGAAGAAGACGATCAGCACCAGCACGATGATCGCGGCCACCCAGAAGGTGGGGTTGCTGAAGATCCCGTCCTGGGCAAATAGGGGAGTACTAAGCATGGTCGTTCCTTTCTTCTGTTTCCAAGACAGATTCGACTTGGACGGTATTTGACGTAATCACGTCCGTCACCACTATCTTAGCTCCCGGAGATAGCGCGTGCCCGGAGGTCTGGGCCAAATACTCCATGGTCCGGTTTTGCAGGTTGAGCTGGATTTTCCCGGTGCCGGAATCCCCCTCGGGAATGGTGATGTAGACCGTTCCGTGTTTTCCCACGGCCCGCTGAATCCGTGCGGTCCCGTCGGCTTTGAGCTTTGTCAGGCTCAGCAGCATGAAATAGACGCCGTACATGGCCGCCAGTCCGGCGACGACGCCCACGGCCACTTGTGCGGGCTCTCCCGCGTCGGCCGACCGAGCCGCCATGCCTGCCAGCCCGAAGAAGGCCAACGCGGCGATCACCGTGCGGAAAGAAATCACGCCGAACAACCAGGACGAGCCGACGTGGTGGTCGGCCGCTACAGCGTCACCCGCATCGAAGTCTGCGTCGAAATCCCCCCCCAAATCCCCGCCCAGATCGTCGCCCACGTCGCCGGGCATGTCGATATCGAGTGCTTCGCCGCCCAGCCCGATCAGCATCATGACGAACTGAAGCACCAATATCGTACCGCCGACCACGGCGCAGATGAAGAAAACGGTTCCCATGATGATTCACCTCCTTCTTTGCACGTCAGCTTATGGTTTCCCCAAAGGAGGATTCGCCCGGCAGAGGCGAATCTTGGGTGTATTCAATCGACGTGCGCGACGGGGGTTTCTCCCCCGACGGCTGAGGAAACAGCCCAAATCCAGTGTAATCATAGCTCCCGGTATGCGGGTGTCCACCCCTCCGGACGTGTGATTCCGCACCTTCCCTCCCCCCGATCGGGTGTATTGTGTGCAACGGGCCAAGATGCTGGACGTTGCCGCCGGATCTTGTCAAACTCATTACCGGACCGACGCGCGTGAACTGACGG
>CAZUAM010000181.1:0-2619 GCA_964618095.1 uncultured Planctomycetaceae bacterium
CCGTACGTCTGGCGCAACAGCGCCTCACCCGAGGGGATCTTGACCAGCCGCCGCTCGGCCAGCCGGCCGTCGGGATCGAACACCAGGTGGACGCAGACGTACTGGAGCGGCTTGCCGTCTTTGCCCTCAAGCTTCTCGATGCCCTGGGGCAGGATGGCCACGGTCCGCCCGTCGACTACCACCAGGTCCGCCCCGTGTGCCAGGTCTTCGGCCGGCGGCAAGGCCCAGGGGACGAGCCGGGCAAGCTGTGAGCGATGGAAGCGGCTCAGCTTGCGCCGGGCACCCAGTCCCAATTCGGGATAGAGGTGCCAGAGGTGCGTGCCGTCACAGACAGCCTGCTCGCGGAGCCCCTGGCCGGTGCTCCGCTCGTAGCGGTAGCGGCCGGTGCCGTCGAAATCGACGGACAGCAGCGCCTTGCCCTTATCGCCGCGGATGGTTGCCGTCTGCCAGCCGGCGGCCCGGGCCTTCTCGATCAACGCGCGGGCCTTCGGGCCGATCTCTCCGGGGGCCGCGGCCGCGTTGGGCCGGGCCTCCGCCTCCAGCACCGCCCGCACGTCGGCCATGCTCGTGTTCATCCCCGGGGCATAGCTCAGCAACTCGTGGAAGATCGACCAGTTGTTGTTGAAGGCGGGCTGCTGATACATCAAGGATTGCGGCTGTGAACCCTTTTGCAGGCGGCGGATCGTGACGGCAATTCCCCAAGAGTAGTCGTCGATCGCCAGGTATCGGGCGGCCTCTTCCGGCGTAGTGATCAGCAACACCTCGTCCTGGATCACATAGGTCAGACCCAGATCACGGAGGATCAGCCGCAAGGCCGAACGCAGCGAGATCCCCTTGAGGGCCCTCGTGACGGGAGGCCGGGTGGCAAGACCCGCGTCGTCCAGGGCCTTTCGGTCGATCTGGATCTCGATCTGGTGAAGATCCTTCAGGTAGTCGACCACGTCCTGTAGCGGAGTCTCAATGAAGTCCAACTGGGTCGGCGACTTCAGGGCCTCTTCGATCTTCCGCCGGGCGTCTCCCTGGAGTGCCAAGCCCATGGAGCTGTACTGCGTAATCCGGCGGGCGCCGAGGCGATCCCACAACTCCGCATCCGGATAGACGATCGGGGGTCCGTCGGGGAAGGGCACGTGCGCACGCTCGATCTGGAATAGCGTGTCCACGACACCTCTCTGACGTGCGATCCGCAACCCCATGCCGTCCTGCAAGTATCTCAGTGTTCTCACGGGCAGGACCAGGTCGGCAACGGGATACACCCGCCTTCCCGACTCGGTTTCGTCGCGGAGCGTCTCAACCTGCTCGATGATCTTCGTCACCCGATCCACCTCGCGCTCGTGCCCGGTAATCACCAGCACGTCCAGGCCAGGGAGCATCTCGATCTGCACCGGGCCGATCAACCCGCCCCCTGGTGCCGCCGGCTGGCCCTGCGAAGTCACCTCCTGGGTCTGGCTGACCACGATCCTGAGGTTCGTCTCGAAGGGCGCGATCGAATCGGGCCTGCCGAGCTCGTCCCACGTGGATGGGTTTATGGTCGAAGTAATCAGGTCGATGAGGCTGTCGAAGTCGGCCCCCGTCACACGCGTTCCATTGACGGACTGAGCGTCCATCGCCGCCACCTCTTCGGCCAAGCGGTACTGCCCTTCAGGCATCAAGGAATCGAATCGTTCCATCAACTGTCGGATCCTCTGCTCCCTTTTCAAGAGTGGAACATCATACACGGACTGCCCGTTGAAAAGACGGACCACGGGGGCTACTAGGAAGGGGTAGCGATAGGGCCGGTTGCGCCAGTACCCGTTGAAAAGGTTCAGGACGTGCACCGTCTGGCTGTTGGAGCGATGCGACCGGTTGGGCCAGGAGAGGATGTCCGGCGGGATGCGCACCAGGATCGTCTGGAGGACCTCCTCCGCGGTCGGCTTCTTCGGCGCCGCCCCTTCGGGCACGTCGCCGCCCGGCCGCGACGGGACGGGCTCGTAGACCACGGGGATCTTCTCCGGGCAGGGATACAGGGCCCAGTGGTCCTTCCGCCCGCGGTCCACCTTGTACTGCTCGTACATCTGCTCGTTTTCCAGCACCAAGAGCGACGTAAAGGGCGACATCACGTACATCGCCTTGCTCAGCTCGATGATCCGGACCTTGTTCTCCACCGCCCCCAGGGCCACCAGCCGGTCGATCTCGAGCTTGGCCCAGATCCGCGGCAGGTAGCCGGCCCGCTGGGCCACGTCGCCGACCGGGATCGTCTCGCTGTGGGGCTTGCCGTCCAGCAGGCCGGTCACCTCGACCGCTTCGGGCAGTTTAGCGCCGTCGTCGAATTGGGCGATCGCGCAAAGCTCTTCGCCCTGGGCCAGCGAGTCATTGTGGCAGAGGAACGCAAGCTGCTCGGCGTCGGCGGCGTCTTTGTCAGCCACCTTGACGCCAAGCAGCCGCGGCGCGTTGAGGGTGGAAAGCAGCTCGAACGCCCGCCAGGTGACCTGCTCGTCGGGGTTGATCTGGGTGAAGTAGCCGCCGGTACGGCTGGCGGCCGCCTTCATCCACGTCCGCGACCACCGCTTGCCCACGCCCACGCCCACGTAACGCGCGCCGTTGGGGATCCGGCGGACCAGGGCGTCCACGTCCCGCTGGCCC
>CAZUAM010000181.1:2629-4968 GCA_964618095.1 uncultured Planctomycetaceae bacterium
AGGGGTTTTCAGCGGCCTCGACAAACGGTCCCGTCGCGGCCAAGGCCCGCTGAAGGTCCAGCGCCCCGACCAGGTGCGTCTGTTCGAGGAATCTTACCGCCTTTTTGACGTTCTCCGGCGTGGCCGCTTGCGGCTTGGCATCAAAGGCCTGCACCCGCGTACCCGCCGTCAGGATCGAAAACGTGTCGTCGTGCTCGGCGTTCTCCAGCAGCGTGCGGATCACGTCGACCTGGACCCGGGCCAGGAGCGGATCGCGGTCGCCGGAGGCCTCGAACAGGAAGACCCAATCCCGCCGCTCGCGCCGCGTTTGCCCCGGCAGCTCCGGCCGCCAGCGAAGCATCAGGTACCGGGAACCCTCATGTACTGCCGTTGAGAACCTCCCTCTCCCTCTGGGAGAGGGCTGGGGTGAGGGCCGTGTGCCGACCGAGGCGTGCCTGCTCGTACTCGGCTCATACAAGGCCAGCACGATATCCCGGTCCGGCTTGATCTTCTCGGCGCCGGCCTGAAGCACCAGGTCGCCGTCTTCCTTGGATACCTCAAACTCGTGCGAATCGCTCTCCCATTGCAGCCCGTCCGCGTGCTTCACGCGCAGCCGGGCAGACCACCGGCCGACCAACTGCATGTTGTGTCCGACAGTGTGCCCACGGCAGACTGGGAACCGATATTGCGTGCGGTCGTAAAGCGAGGAAAGCTTTTGCGTGTAGCTCAGCACGATCCGCTTTTCCTGCCGTGGCTCCAACGGGAAGACCCGCATCTTGAACGTGCTCCCGTCCACCCACTCCAGCAGGGCGGGGTCCTTCTGCCGGTACATGATGGTCTCGAAGACCTCCCGGCCGTACTCCCGCTCGACCATGCCGCCTTCCATCAACTGGCCGCCGACGTACATTGCCAGCCGCGAGAGCGAGGCGTCGGCCGGCAGCGGGAAGTAAAACGTCCCCTCCAGCCGCCGGGGCTCGTGGTTGAAGTAGGTCTGGTCGATGGTGGTCCGGGCGAAGCCGTCCTCGATGTGCACGTCGACGTGATACTTCCGCAGGCTCAGCTTGGCCTGCTGTCCAAAGGGATCCACCGCGATCAGGGCCCCGCCCGCGTACTGGCTCTCCGGCACCAGCGGCGACTCGGCGGTGGCCATCAGATCCTTGGTCCAGTCGAGCAGGTGCGTCGCCCGAGGCGCGGCCGTAACGGGCGGTTCCGTCTCCAATCCACCGCGACCGTGTGCATCCAACTGTTGGCCGGCCAGAAGGGGCAGCTTCATCCCGCTCACCCGGACCTTACCCTGGGTGACGACCACACGCGTTCCTTCCTTGCCCAGGCGCACGTTGAACTTGGTGCCCAGCGCGGTAATCCGCCGGTCGGGGGTCTTTACGACGAACTGCTCCCACCCCGACCCGTCGTCGGGGCTTTGGGTCTTAGGCTGGGGGGCGACCTCCGCGAAGATCTCGCCCCGCCGGAGCGTCACGTGCCGCTCTCGGTCGAGCGTCACCGTAGTGTCCTGGTTCAGGTACAGCACCGAGCCGTCTGCCAGCCCCACCCGGCGGCGCTGGCCGGCCGCAGTCGCCAGCTCCTCGCCCACCGCCAGGGTCTCCAGCGGCAGGGTCTCGGCTCGGGCCCGGGCCGTCAGTCCGGTGCCGGCGACCGGTGGCACGAAAGCTTCCGCCGCCAGAATCGGTTCCCGCTCCACCTCCGGTCCGTCCCGTTCAACGCGCTGAGCGTCCCGATCACCTCGCCCGGCCAACAGCCCGCTGCCGAGAATCATCCCCACGCCCACCAGCAACGCGGCGGCAACACCCCAACCGACCAGGCGTCTTGCCGTCCCACCTCGGCGGTTCGAGGCGGGAATCCTGGCTGGCTGCCGTGCGGCCGCGTGCATCGCGGCGGTGGCCTTCTCAGCGAAGGCCGGATCGGGCACCTCCGGCCGGTAGGCGCCGGTCAGCAGGCGCTCCACGTTCCGATCGGCGACGCCCTCGCGCTGGTCGGAAGAGGGGTCCGAAGTTTCGTTGGGATCCATGGCAAGACCTCACGGTTCGTCGTCTGTGGACTAGTGATTTCTCGCAGCAAAACAACGGTCAGCAGCCGGGACGCAACGCGTCGCGGGTGTCGTTCGTTGGCGCTCTCTGCCCCGGTTTCACCGCGACGCGTTGCGTCCCGGCTCTCTTACGTACTCGGTTCCAGGCTCAGATTTCGTGCCAGGGCGACGAACGTCGCTCGGAAGGCCTTCCGCGCGCGAGCCAGCCGGCTCTCGATGGTCTTTTCCGACGTGCTCCAGTCGGCCGCCATGTCGCGGACGCTCTTACCGGCCACGTACTTCGCCTCCAGCGCCTCGCGGTACCCGGCCGGAAGTT
>CAZUAM010000181.1:4978-11333 GCA_964618095.1 uncultured Planctomycetaceae bacterium
GCGACATGGTCGCCCCGACCATCTCACGCGTCTCCTCCCGGCGGATTACGTCGTCGTCGAAGGGTTGGGAATCCAATCGGGCGTATACGCCTCGAAGCTCTCGATCCATTTTGGCCCAAAGGCTCTCCAGGCTGGCGGTTTCTTTTTCGCGTGCCAGGGCGCGGCGGATCTCGTTGCGGGCCAGGCCCGTCAGCCAGGCGAAGATGTCCCCCCGGGCGCGGGCCGGCTCATACCGATCCAGTTGCCCGATCGCCCGGACCAGCGTCTCCTGGACCACTTCTTCACACAAGTGCCGGTTGCGGCCCACGCGGTAGAGGCAAAACCGGTAGAGGGGCTCCAGGGCGCCGCGGGCCAGACGCTCGATCGCCTCGGCCTCTCCGGCCAGGGCCGCCCGGTGCCACGTGTCGTCGAAGGTCGGCTGCAACTGCTTCTCTCCCCGGCACTTGGATCTAGCCGGCGGGAAGGCCCACCGGCCAAATCGCCTCTTGTTGCCCGGCCACACGGTGGCGTAGGCAAACAGGCAATGGGGCTGTGCCCCAGCCTGCCGCTGCCCTCTACCCACCCTCTTATGTCACCGAGGCGGTCGAATCCTTCGGAAAAACAACGACCCAACATAGAGCTAGAACCTGTGTGCCACGGCCTGATGGCCGGTTGCCGAAATTCCCGGACGCCCTCCCGACTTGGCCGTGTTGCACACGGTCGGCCTGCAATCTGGGCAATCAGCAGGCTGGACAGAGTATGTGGCAAAGGGCGAATATAGGCAATCTGGCCAATGCGGGGAAGTATAGGAAGGCGACGGCGCTCTCATCGTCGATAATCCTTAGTGTAAGCGAAACACGCATTCCACCCCAGGCCAGACATCCGTTGAGCGACCACGCACCGTGGCCGGTGGTCCCATTTTGCTAGGTCTTGCACGAAATCCCGCCAATCTGGGAGTGACACGGCGGTCAGTCCCCGTTAGAATCCCGCCGGTAACGACCCTGTCTTCGGTCGGCGCGACCCCGCCCGCCGCCGGCGTGCCTTCTTCTCTCGCCGTGCGAGGATCGGCTAAAATGGCGTACACAGGCGCGAGTGGCTAGAAGTCCACTTATTGATGGCCGTTCGGGAATTGTGCAACTTTTGACGGAGCGAAAGTAGCGGCCGATCGAGAAAGGCGGTGGCAGTGGCTTCCAACTTGGAGATCCGAGGGCCGGGCACGTCGCCGGCCGGCAGGCACGTCCACGTTTCCCGCACCGGCGGGAGCTTCGTGCAGCCGGCAGGTGCGGGCTCGTCGATCCTGAGGATCGATCCCGCCCACCAGGCCCAGCCCAGCGTCGCTCGCTATCCCGAAAAACTCTCCCAGGAGGCCTTCTATTCCGTCGCCTACCCCCTGATGGTCCTTTCGCGCCGGCTGGAAGAACGGTTGCTCGAACTGTTCCAGAAAGGATACGTCAAGGGCACGGTGACGATCAGCATCGGCAACGAGGGCACTACGGTAGGCATGTCGCTGCCGTTTCGGCCGGGCCGGGACGTGGTCTCGCTGTTGCACCGCGACTTCGCCGCCCACCTGCTGTTGGGCTCGACGCCCTATCAGTTGGTCTGCCAGTACTTGGGCAATGACCACAGCCCCACGCACGCTCGCGAAGGCAACGTCCACCACGGCGATGCCGGCAACCGCCGCCTTCCCATGATCAGCCACCTGGGCAAGATGCTCAGCCTGGTAGTGGGGGGCACCTGGGCGGCGCGCCGCCGCGGCGAGGAAGTCTTCGGATTGGCGGTGATTGGCGACGGCGGCAGCAGCACCGGCGAGTTCCACGAAGCGCTGAACATCGCCTCGGTGCGCAAGACACCCGTGCTGTTCCTGGTCGAGAACAACCATTACTCCTTCTCCACTCCCAGCAGCGCGCAGTACAACTGCCGGCGGCTTTCCGATCGGGCCCAAGGCTACGGCATCTCCGGCCGAACCATCGACGGCACGGACCCCTGGGCGGTGTATTCGGCCGTCTGGGACGCCCTGGACGCCATGCACCGAAGCCCCGCCCCGGCGATCCTGGAGTGCGTCAGCCTCCGCCTCCACGGCCATGCCGCCTACGATAAGGCCGACTACATCTCCGAGGAGCAGATGCAGCAGTGGCGACGGCGCGACCCGTTGCCCAATACACGGCGAAGATTCCGGGAACTATGCAGCTTCTCCGAGGCCGACACGGCGGCACTGGAAGAGGCGGTTGCGGAGCAAGTGCAGCAGGCCGTGGCCCAGGCTATCAAGGTCGCCCGACCCGAACCGCGAAACCACTGCTGGAACGTCTACGCCGACTCGCCGCCGGCCGCCGTCAAACCGCTTAGAGTCCCCAAGGCAAAGAACGGTGACGCGGTCAACTCTGCACTGAATTACATCCTGGCCAACGACCCGGACGCCTTCCTCGTCGGGCTCGACGTGGGCACCTACGGCTCGGCGTTCAAGACCTGCAAGGGGCTGTTCGAACGCTTCGGTTCGGAGCGGGTGATCGACATGCCGCTCTGCGAATCGGGCATGGTGGGCTTCGCCCTGGGGACCTCCCAGGTGGGGGCCAAACCGATCGTCGAGTTCCAGTTTGCCGACTTCTCCACGGAAGCCGTCTCCCAGTTGGGACTCAACGCCGGAACCTGGTATTTCCGCACCGGCTGCCAAGCCCCCATCCTTCTGCGGTTACCCTGTGGCGGGGGGCTGACCCTGGGCGCGTTTCACTCCGGTGAGTACGAAGGCCTCTGGTCGCGATTCCCCGGCTTGAAGCTGCTTTATCCCGCCACCCCCCAAGAGACCTTCGAGGCGCTGCTGGCCGGTTTCTACGATCCCAACCCTTGCCTGGTGCTCGAGCATAAGCTGCTCTATTGGAGCCAGGGCGGCCAGATCGATTTTGACGGCGATCTGGCGGCGGTCTGGAGACCCCGCCGATACATCGAAGGAAACGAATTGACGCTGGTCGCCTTCGGGGCCATGGTCCGGGAAGCGATCTGCGCCGCCGCCCGGTTCGACCGCTCGGTCGAAGTCTGGAACCCCTTCGTGCTGCAACCGCTGGACCTCTCGCAGATCATCCAGTCGGTGGAGAGGACCGGAAGGCTGCTGGTGGTCCAGGAATGCGGAGCAGTCCAGGGGCTGGGCGATGAAGTGATCTCCTTGGTGCTGCGCCAGGGCCGCTCCGCTTTGAAGTGCCGGCCAAAACTCGTCGCCGCGCCGGACGTCCCCGTTCCGTTCGCGCCGGAACTGGAGTCGTACTGCCGGCCAAACACTGATAAAATAGCGGCGGCTATTGAGGCAATGCTCGAGGAGCGGTAATGGATACAGCCCATTTCAGGATGCCCCTTTATCTGCCCGCTCAAGGTGCGGCCGAGATCGAAGCCACCATCATCGAATGGAACGTATCCGAAGGCGACCACTTCCAGAAGGGGGAAGTGTTGGCGCAAGTGGATAGCGCGAAGTCGGTCTTTGATTTCGAGTCGCCGTGTGACGGGCTGGTGATTCGACGCTTCCACCTGGAGGGCGAAACGGTTTCGCTCAGCGAGCCGATTATGGAAATCGAGACCTCCGACCCCGGCATGAAAGGCTGGATTCCGCCCGCCGCCAGCAGCGAGAAACTCGCCGCACGGGAGAACACCGCGCCCGCCGTCGATTCCGGCAACCAACACGCCGAAGAAGTCGTTCTGCGGGGCGTCGGCGGATATCTGCCCCGGCGCGTGGTGACCAACGCCGAATTGGTCCAACGCTTCCCCGAGATCTCCGAGCAGTACGTCTACCAGGTCACCGGAATTCGCCAGCGACACTGGGCCGAAGAGGATGAAAAACCTTCCGAGATGGCCTTCAAGGCCTCCTTGGAGGCCATCCGAAAGTCGGGAATCTCCACCAAGGAAATCGACGCCATCATCCTCTCGACCACCACCCCCGACGTGGCCATGCCCTCGACCGCCTGCTTCTTGCAGGATCGGCTGAGCCTGCGGTCGATTCCGGCATTCGATCTGAACGCAGCCTGTTCCGGCTGGCTGTACGCCGCCGCGATGGCCCAGGGAATGATCCGCTGCGGGACGGCCCGCAACGTGCTCACCGTCGGGGTCGACGTGCAGTCGCGGCTGTTGGATACGTCCGACCGAAACGCCTACTTCGTTTTTGGCGACGGCGCCGGGGCCGCGATCATCTCGGCCGCCCGCTGGGGAAACGTGGAACATGCCGCCCCAATGGGAAGCGGCGGCCATCAAATCCGGCAAGTGATCCTGGGGGCCGACCCTCGCGGACTCCACATGGCCCGACGCCAGGATCCCGGATACATGGTGGCCAACGGCCAGGCGGGCGTCGATCCCTGGATTCGGCTCGACGGCCCGGCGCTGTTCCGCCTGGCCACCGATAGTTTCAGCTACGTCATCCGCCAGGCGCTGGCCAAGACCGGCTGGAGCGTGGAGGAAACCCGCTGGGTAATCCCCCACCAGGCCAACGCCAGAATCCTCAAGGCGGCAGCCAAGCGGAGTGGCGTGTCGTTCGACCGCTTCTACCTGAACCTCGACCACGTGGGCAACACCTCCAGCGCCAGCATCCCCTTGGCATTGGTCGAGGTCGAAGAGAGCCTCCAGCCCGGCGACAAACTGCTGTTGTGCTCCGTCGGCGCAGGGATGACTACCGCGGCGATCTCCGTCGAGTGGTAGCCCAGCCGCCGGCGCCCGCCAAGGCACGTGCTCTCTGTACCAAGCGGCCGCCCGACGACAACTTCCCACTCTTCCCGTCGTGCTCCCTCAGCATGATACCGCTCTGCTGGCGCGGGCCCGGTCGATCCTGCGCCCCTGGAGCCGGCCGCTCTGGGGCATTATAATCAACGACCCGACATAGAGTTACAACCTGTGTGCCGCGGCCGTGTCGGCCGTGCCCGGTAGCAGCAGAAAACCTGCACGGCCGACACGGCCGTGGCACACGTCAGTAGCGATTTGAGCCGCGTTTCCAGCTTTCTGTCGGATCGTTGATTATAATCGCGGGAGTCGCAAAGACGGGAATCGGGCCGAAGCTCCCCAGGCAAGCGAGGGACCACTACATGAGAAGCCGTCCATCTGCAAACGCCGTCCTGGCAATCGGCGTTGCCGCCGCGTGCAGCCTGGCCGCAGCCGCCCAAACCCAGCCGCGCGGGTACAGGATTCCCACCATCGACCTGGCCGATCAGGACCATCGCCAGGTGATCGTCGACCGCGAGCCGGGCCAGTACCTCGGCCATCCGACCACCGTGCTGCTGGAGGACAACCAGACGATGATCGCCGTCTATCCCAAGGGCCACGGCGGCGGGGCGATCGTGATGAAGCGGAGCACCGACGCCGGGCTGACCTGGAGCGAGCGGCTGCCCGTGCCGCAGAACTGGGCCACCTCGAAGGAAGTCCCCACCCTCTACCGCGCGATCGATCCCAAGGGAGTCAAGCGATTGATCATGTTCTCCGGCCTGTACCCGATCCGCATGGCCGTCTCCGAAGACGACGGAAAGAGCTGGACGCCGCTTGAGCCAATCGGCAAGTTCGGCGGGATCGTGGCCATGGCCGACTGCGTGCGGCTTACCGACGGACGCTACATAGCCCTGTTCCACGACGACGGCCGGTTCCTCCGCGCCGGCGGCAAGCGAACGGGCGTGTTCAGAGTGTTCAAGACGATCTCCACGGACGGCGGGCTGAGCTGGAGCGAGCCGGTGGTGATCGCCCGGCACTCGAAGGCCCACCTCTGCGAGCCCGGCGCGGTCCGCTCGCCCGACGGCAAGCAGTTGGCCCTGCTGATGCGCGAAAACAGCCGCAAGTACAACTCGTTTGTGACCTTCTCCGACGACGAAGGTCAGACCTGGACCGAGCCGGTCGAGTTGCCCGGTGCGCTTACCGGCGACAGGCACACCTGCCGATACGCCCCGGACGGGCGGCTGGTAGTCAGCTTCCGCGATCGCACGCACGTCAGCCCCACCCAGGGCGATTGGGTCGCCTGGGTGGGAACCTATCAGGACATCCTCAAGGGTCGTGAAGGCCAGTACCGCGTGCGGCTGATGGACAACACCCAGGGCGCCGACTGCGCCTATCCCGGCCTGGTGGTGCTGCCCGACGGCACGTTCGTCGCCACCACCTACGGCCACTGGATCAAGGGCCAGGAGCCCTTCATCGCCAGCGTCCGCTTCAAGCTGGAAGAAATCGACCGGATGGCGGCAGCACCCAAGCAGTAAAACAGCCGTACTTGTGTTCAGCCGCCGCGGCCACACGGCGGGACTTGCCGGCTCGGCCTCAGGAGACACGACGCATGGATTTTCGTTTAACGGGACTGATCGCGGCGACGTTCACGCCGATGCATTCCGACGGCTCGCTGAACCTCGACCGGGTGGGGCCGATGGTCGACTTTCTG
>CAZUAM010000182.1:0-11284 GCA_964618095.1 uncultured Planctomycetaceae bacterium
GCGCCCAGCGGCAGCACCAGTATCCACGGCCAGAGCGCGGCCGGGCCGTTGTAGTACAGCGCCATCAACTCGTCCTGGCTGAGCGCCCGGTCATAGATGTAGACGTCGTCCATCTTGACGCGCGAATAGGATTCCATACTCGCGGGATCCCCGCCGCTGTTGTCCCGGGCCCCGAAGACAAGGCGGGATGCCGTGTCATTGACCGTACCCGTCTGCCCTCTGGAGGCGTTGACGTGATCGTCGATCCAGATCGTCTGGGTCGAGCCGTCATAGATGCCGGCGATCAGGTGCCA
The DNA here is from genome assembly GCA_964618095.1 of uncultured Planctomycetaceae bacterium. Taxonomy (GTDB): domain Bacteria; phylum Planctomycetota; class Planctomycetia; order Pirellulales; family Thermoguttaceae; genus CAZUAM01. The sequence continues at coordinate 294 of CAZUAM010000182.1, forward strand.
CTGGCCGTCGTCGATATTCTCCCCGTTCCCCCAATAGTCGTCGCCGGCCCCTCGCAGCGTGAACGCGAGCTGGTCGCCCGAACCGCCGGCCCTGCGGAGCTGCCAGGCCTCGCCGCTTTCGCCTCGCTTGGAGACATAGGGCTCCCAACTCCCGTCGGGCCATTCCTTCACCCAGCAGGCAATCGTCATCGTGTCCAGGTCAAAGACGTTTTGATCGGGATCGGTGCCTTCGGGCGTGTCGGTGTCGACCACCACATAGTAGTCACCGCCGTTCAGATCGATCGACTTGCCGCCGGCCAGCGCGGCCGGAACGTCGCTGCTGTACGCTCCGCCCTGCAACTGTCCGTTATATCCATGTCCGGACGAATCGTTGGCCGTCTCGTCGTCAAAGGTCCAGAGCCCGACCAGGCCGGCGGTCGAAATCGGTATGGGGGCGGGCGGGGTGACCGTCAGCGTGTTGCCGCCGAACTCGAGAGTCACCCCGTTGAGCAGGTCCGAGCCCCTGGCCGTGAACGTGCCGGTGTCAATGCTGTAGGTGTTGACTCCTTGCTTCAGGCTGTCGCTAATCACCAGCTCGGCCGCGCCGGCCAGACCCCCGGTCACTACCACCTCCTCGGCGTATGCGACCGCCTTCATGTCCAAGGCCCCTCCGGTGACCTCCACGTAGGGCGCCGGATCGCCGGGACTGTTCACCGCGGCATTGGTCGTTGCCGCACCGCTGCTTACCTCTATGTAGTCCGTGATCACAAGGTCGGCCTCGGTCGTCATCGTTCCGCCTTGGATGTACACGTCATCGGCGGTCAGCTTGGCCGTGGTCGCCAGCAGGCCCCCGTGGACCTCCAGATTGTCAACCACCACCACTTCGGACTGGATGTTTAGCGTTCCGTCGTAGGTCCGCATGTCGTCCAAGGTCAAGAGGGCACCGTTGACGTTCAGCGTGCCGGAGCCGACCGTCCTCAAGTCGGTGCTGCTTCCACCACCCCCGCCGGTGACGTTCACCGTGCCCTCTTCCATCCGGATTTCGCCGCTGGTGTCGGCAATGGCCCCGGCGATCTCAAGGGTATAACCGTCGATGGTTCCCACGTACAGTTGTTTGTCATTGAGGGTCACCCCGTTGGTCCCGCCAAGTACGACGGTCTCTCCCGAGCCCACGCCACCCCCGATCAGATCGCTGTTTTCGGTCAGGCTCAGGGCGTTGTCAAACACGGCCGGGCTGCCCGCCGCGGTGGCCAGCACGATGGTGCCGCCGGCCCCTACCAGGTCCGCGCCCCCGAGCGGGTTGTCAGGTCCGTAGACGCCGACCAGCTCGCCGTCCTCGACCACAAAGATCGCGCCGGTCACGTCGCCGCCCGCGGTGACAATCAGGCTCTCCGGGCCGTCCTTGGTGATCGTGTTGCCCGGCGCCGTGATCGGCCCGGCTGTGGTGTCGTTATCGGTGTAGATCGTCACCGCGGAAACGGGAACCGATGTACTGTCGAAACTCACTCCCCCGCTGCCGGAGGTCTTCAAGTCGTCGTTCAACGTCAGGGCACCCAAGCTGGCCCCGCCGGTGGTGTCCAGATAGGCCTCGGCACTGCCGTTGACCGTCAAGGCGGCTTCCATGTCGATCAACCCGGGATTGTTCACCAGCTCCAGGAGGGTGTCGGCGCTAAGCTTCACATGGTTGGCCCTGCCCAGGGGGTTGCTGCCCTTCGATGCCAGCGTCCCCTTCTGAACGTCGAAAGTCGTGCTGTCGGCAAACATGGCCGTGCCGGAGGAATTGTCGAACTGGAGCCTTCCCGGGCCCAGCTTGGTGAACGTGCCGGCGTAAGCGCCGTTGCCGTCAAGCCTGGCGACGTCCAGATCGCTTGTGGTGTCGATCGTGGCGTCCCCCCTCCAGGCAGCCAGCACGGGGATGGTGCCGCCGAACACACTCAGGCTGGCGCCGTCGTCCATCTCCAACAGCGCATCCGGACCGAACTCCACACTCCCGAAGACCGTAAGAAGCTGGCCGGCCTCGATCGCGATCTCACCGTCGTCGAGCACCGTCAGGGTCAAGGCCTCGTTGTCGGTAACGGCGGACCGGACGGTAACCCTGTTGTCGATGGTACCCTCGACGCGGACATGCGTCGTCCGATCGGGGATGGTCGGAGGCGGGGTGTCCCAATTGGCAGTGTCCCAGAAATTGTCGGCCGAGTTGTTCCAGGTCAGCGTGGTGGCGGCACCAAAAGTGTAAGACGCGTTCCTGAACGTGACCGACTCGGTCTGATCATTGTTATGGGCCGACACGGCCAGGCCCACAAAAACGGTCCCGTCCATGGGAACCGTCTCCTCGGCCAACAAATCCCAGGTGACCTTGGTCTTTGAATACCAGGCCTTGAATACGTTCCCGTCCCGCTCGAGCCTGATCCAAGGCTGCACGCCGATGCTCCCCACGGGGGCCCCAACGGTATCCACGCTAGAAGTGTCGCCGCCGGTCTCTAGCCGCGTCTGGGCCTGGATCACCTGATTCCCAGCATCCGTCTTGGCCAACACAAAATTGGCAACGTTGATGGCGTTGTCGGCCTGGTCCTCCGGGGCCACCGAATCCAGGATCATCAGCCCGCCCTTTCTGTCCCCGCTGGTCCCGGCCCCGAACCCGAAGACCTGGACTTCGATGATGCCGTCGCCGGCTAACTCCTCGTACACGAAGTAGCCGTGATCGGCGGTGCCGCCGATGTCGCTGCCACCGCCGGTGACGGTGTGAAAGCTCCCGGCCGGCGAATACGCGCCGCCGGACAGAGGGTCAACCCCGAGGGTCCCGAGGTTCGACTGCTGACTGAACACGAGGGCCTGGGCCGATCCCGTGAGGATCAACAGCAGTCCCACTACGGCCGTTGTTCTGAGGAATGTACTCATCGCGTCGCTACCTCCCTTAGATGAAAAAAAGTTGAGTTCGCCTCAGGGAATCTTTGCACGGTTTTGCCGCATTACACATGCAAAACGGCTTCCCCCCGGTTCACATTTGCCCGATTCGGGGTTCCTTCTCAGATAGTTCCCCTCCCATTCAATCCTTCTATATTGCCTAATTCTACCACAAATACATATTCTTGCAACCGTTCGGACCAGATTTTTCCCCCCAAAGCGAACTCCGCGGGGACGGCAGGCTGGTTTACTGTTTTAAGGCTATGATAGGAAAGGAGTTATGGCACCGATCCCCGTCGAAGTGTCGGGCCCAGATTCCGGCCGGAACGGCCGATCTGGACCCGTTTTGGGCCAATCGTCGCCGGCATCCGAGCCGCAGAAGGCCGGCAAGACGGCGATCCCCCGGTCTCGCCCCGGGGTGCGACGCCTGGGTGGGTAAACACCAACACCCGATGGAAACTGCCGGCCCGTGGTGGTATGGTGGCCACTACAAGCTGCTGGCTGACCGCATGAAATGAGACTCTGCGATGCGGACGGCTGATCGCCGAAAGCTGCCTCGATGTCCGATTCCCAAACCACCCTGGCAGAACTGAGACAACTGGTCGAGGACTTCGTCGATCGCCGCGATTGGCATCAGTTCCACTCGCCGAAGAACCTCTCGATGTCGATGGCCATCGAGGCCGCCGAACTGATGGAGCATTTCCAGTGGCTCTCGGTCGAGCAATCTCGCGGAGTGGCCCGGCAGCCGCGGCGGCTGGCAGCCGTAAGTGAAGAATTGGCCGACGTGCTCTGCTACGCGCTGGCCATGGCCAACGAACTTGGCCTGGACCTCTCCACGGCGGTTCGCCAGAAGATGGCGCGAAACGAGCGAAAGTACACCGCCGAACAGTACCGCGGCCGATTCGGGCCGGAGGATCCGGGGGGAAGGCGGAAGGGGGAAGGCGGAAGGGGGAAGGCGGAAGGGGGAGGTGGTTTTGGTTTCGGGGGGGTTTGACACCCCCGCTTGCCGCGGGACCCCGGCCGGGGTCCTCAGCAGCTTTCGCGTTCCCCCCTTCCGCATACCCCCTTCCGCCTTCGGCCCTGCGCCTTCCGCCTTCGAATTGCGCTTGCCTCGGCGGGCGGATTTTGGTACTAACCCCGCCACTATCGGCAGCAAAAAGCCTCCACCCGCCAGGCACCGCTCGATCGTGCAGGCAGTGGTGGCACGTGTCGATAGTGGGGCACGCCTTTTCCAAACTTCGCCAGACGGCGCCTTTTCACAGGGTTACCACTCATTCCCCGGGGAAGTTTCCATGAAACGTCTTGTCCTCCGCATCGCCGCACTAGTGACCGTGGTCGTGCTGGGGCTGATCGCGATCGCGCAGGCCCAACGTGGCTCCGAAGACACGCCGGCGGCGCCCGATGAGTTGGCTCCTGTCGGCAGTCAGCCCTCGGCTGAGACCGCGTCTCACGTCGCCCCGGCCGGCTCAGGGAATCGACTCCGGGGGGAAATCTCGACCGGCACCGGCGAAAACCCCTTGCGGCGCGACGGCCGACCGACAACGCCCACCGGGGCGAGCCCGCCGGCCGGCGGGCTCATGGCAGGCCACCCGGGAGGTACCGCGGCCGTCGAGCCCGTATCGGCAGAACTGCCCATCCGCAGTCCCTCGGCCGATCAGTTTGGTTTCCGCGCCGAACGGGGCATGGCGATGGGGCCGGGTGTGGGGCAGGTGATTCCGGCTGCCAGTCAGACACTCGCTGCACCCGCGCCCGAAACCCTGCCGCAGCGTTTTGCCTCCCAGAGGACACGCGATCCTCAACCGTACGGCCCGCTGGCCGCAGCGGAATCCACCGTCGGGACGCCGGTCTCGCCCGGTGCCGCCCAGCCGGCGGTTCTCGGCGGGTATCCCCAGCTCCGCAGCGGGCCCCTCGACGCCGAGGAACCGGCCCGGTTCGAGGTCGATCCGTCTGCCACGCCCGCCGGCCTCTCGGGCCCCGACCTGGCAGTGCCCGGGAATTTCAACCCCCCGCCTACACCCGGTTTCGCTACCGCCGCGGCGCCGGCGGGCGAAGGGACCGGACAGCCCGGAAGCAAACAGCTCGAAGGCCCCCAGAGCCCCCAATTGACCATTAAGAAGACTGCCCCCCCGGCAATCCAGGTCGGCAAGGTGGCCACGGTCCAGGTAACCGTTCGCAACACCGGTTCGGTAGCCGCCCACCAGGTCGAGGTCCGCGACCAGGTTCCCAAGGGCACCCGGCTGATGAGCACCGCGCCGCGGGCATCGCGCGGGGCGGGCGGCGAGTTGGTTTGGGCCCTGGGGACGCTCCGGCCCGGCGAAGAGTCATCCGTAGAGATTCAACTGGAGCCGATCGCCGAAGGCGAAATCGGCAGCGTCGCCACGGTCCGCTTCCAGGCCGACGCCTCGGCCCGAAGCGTCGTCACCAAGCCGGAGCTGGTCCTGCAAACCTCGGCCCCGGGGCAGGTGCTCAGCGGCGAAGAGATCCTGCTGACCATCGAGTTATCCAACCCGGGCAGCGGCGTGGCCACCGGCGTCGTGTTGGAGGAGCACGTGCCGGCCGGCCTGCAACATGCGGCCGGGGCCGACCTGGAATACGAGGTGGGCGACCTGGCGCCCCGCGAAAGTCGCAAACTGGAATTGACCCTGGTCGCCAGCCGGCCCGGCCCGGTCACCAACGTATTGACCGCCCACGCCGAAGGCAACCTCAGGGCCGAAGACCGCTTCGAGCTGGAGGTGATCGCCCCGCTGCTGGAGGTCGCCGCCGCCGGGCCCACCCGCCGATACTTGGAACGGGAGGCGACCTACCAGCTATCGGTTCACAATCCGGGCACCGCCGCCGCCGAGCAGATTGAGCTGGTTGCCTATCTCCCCAGGGGATTGAAGTTCGTCAGTGCCAACAATTCCGGGAACTACGAAGAGGCAAGCCGGACCGTTCACTGGCGGTTGGAAGAGCTGCCGACCGATGCGGTGGGCACGGTGGAGCTGGTCACGCTGCCGACCGAGGCAGGTCAGCAGACGATCCGGCTTCGCGGCACCGCCGACAGGGGAATCTCGGCAGACGGCGAACAAGCGGTGCTGATCGAAGGGATCGCGGCCATCAAGTTCGAGGTGGTCGACGTCACCGATCCGATCGAGGTCGGCGGCGAGACCACCTACGAGGTCCGCGTGGTGAACCAGGGGTCGAAGGCCGCCACCAACGTCCGCCTCGCCGTGCTGCTGCCGGCCGAGATGCGGGCCGTGGCCGGCGAGGGGCCCGCCCGGCACACCCTCGACGACAGCCGGGTCCTCTTCGAGGGCCTCCCCCGCCTGGCCCCCAAGGCCGACACCACCTACCGCATCCGCGCCCAAGGCCTCAGGCCCGGCGACCTCCGGATCCGCGCCCAACTGCTCACCGACGAGATGCGGACGCCGGTGACCAAGGAAGAGAGCACCCGGGTCTACTCGGACCAGTGATCCTAAGGCGGGACGCGGTTTGCTTGACGCCGGCTCGCCCTCGTGGTAGAAAACGCCCGATGCGGACCAGTCGACCTGCGACGGCCGGTTCCGGCGGGGCGCCAACCGCACCCGCCAGGTAGCGCTCTGGATTCCAGCCGACAGGAACCGGCATGGGCGGGCACCCCGAATCGACGTCCCCGGCAGAAACGCCTTCCCCAGGAAAGACCACTCGCTCCGGGTGCTCCGGTTGCCCGGTTCCCGATTGCCCGGTGGAAGACGGGACCGAAGGCTCTCCCTTGGCCGGTTGGCGCCTCGGGCTGGCCTCGATGGGCCTGTTCCTGGCGCCCGTCGGTCTGGCAATTGTCGGCGCGGTGAGCCTCGGCAACAGCCCGGGCCGCCAGTTCGCCGGCGCGATTGCCGGGCTGGGGTTGGGCTTGGCCGGCTCGGTGGGGGTGGGCAGTCTGCTGCGGCGAGGGAAATGAGCAGATTGCAAATTGAGAATTGCAAATTGAAGACTCCAGCGATCGTCATTTTGCAATCTTCAATTCTCAATTTGCAATAATGCCTTTGACTACCGAGAAGCCAGGATGTCGTCACGCCTGGTGGAATACAGAGTTTATTAAGACTCCCTCACGGGAGGAATCCATAACTGCTGCGATGATCGCTACCAGCAAAGCCACCTTCGCCCGCGGCGTCCACCCGGCCGAGTGCAAGCACCTTGCCGCCGAGGCCGCCATCGAGGTCCTGCCGGCACCCCGGGAAGTCCGCGTTCCGCTCCTGCAACATCTCGGTGCGCCCTGCCAGCCGACCCTCAAGCCGCGGACCGAGGTGGCCCTGGGCGACGTCGTAGGGGAGGCCAAGGCGTTTGTCTCTGCGCCGGTTCACGCCAGTGTGTCGGGCACCACCGCCCGCGAGGCGATGGCCACGCTGCCCAACGGCAGACACGTGCCGGTCGTGCCGATCAAGACCGCCCCGGACCAGCCCCTGGCCGGCCGGGCCTTGTTGGAAGAGATCCTCGGCGGCCGGTGGCCCACCGCCGGAATCGAGCAGTACGAGCCGCAACAGATCGCCGACGCCGCCCGGCGGGCCGGACTGGTCGGCCTGGGCGGGGCGGCCTTTCCCACACACGTCAAGCTGACCCGAAACGAACAAAGGCCCATCCGCTGGCTGCTCGTAAACGGCTGCGAATGCGAGCCCTACCTGACGGCCGACTACTGCTTGATGCGCCAGGCCCCCGCAGCGGTGATCACCGGGGCCCTGCTGGCCCGGCACGCCGCCGGCGCCTCCGAGGTGACCCTCTGCGTCGAGGACAACAAGCCCAAGGCCGTCGATGCCCTCCGCGACGCCGCCGGGGGAACACCCGTGCAGCTCCGCGTGCTGAACACGAAATACCCCCAGGGCGGCGAGAAGCAGTTGGTCTCCGCCGTATTGGGCAAGGAGGTTCCCACCGGCGGCTTGCCGTTGGACGTCGGCGCGGTGGTGATCAACGTGGGCACCGCCGCGGCCCTGGCCCGCGCGGTCCTCCGCGGCAAACCACTCACCCACCGCGTAGTGACTGTTTCGGGGGCGGGCATCAGACAGCCGAAGAACCTCCTGGTCCCCGTCGGCACAAGTTACCGCGAGTTGATCGACTATTGCGGCGGGCTGCGGCCGGACGCGGCGCGGGTGGTGGCCGGCGGGCCGATGATGGGTTTTACGCTGGGCAGCCTCGATGTGCCGGTCACCAAGGGGACCAGCGGGGTTACCGTGCTCACGCACGGCGAGGTCCGCAGGGCAAAGGAAACCCCTTGTGTCCGCTGCGGCCGCTGTGTGGAAGTCTGCCCCATGAAGCTGGTGCCCACCAAGCTGGCCCTGGCGGCGCGGGCAGGCGACCCGGGGCTCGCCCGACGCTATCACATCGCCGCCTGTATGGAATGTGGATGTTGTGCGTACGCCTGCCCGGCCTCCCTGCCCCTGGTCCAGTTGATACGCTTGGGAAAAGTCCTGGTTCTGTAAGATGTTTAGCCCCGGCGGCCACGCCGGAAAACTACGCCGCGTAGCCGCGGCCGCTGAGCGATTCGCGAGTGCCATCCCATGGCGGACGGAAACGCCCCAACGCAAGCCGAAGATTCAGCCCCCGACGCCGCCCCGGCCGCCGAGGTCCACGTCGCCCCGTCGCCGCACGTCTCCGACTCCGCGCTGACCACCCGCCGGATGATGGTCGACGTGCTCGTCGGCCTCGCTCCGGTGCTTGTGGTGGCGGTGGTAGTCTTCGGCTGGGCCGCCGTGGTCCAGGTGGGTCTTTGCGTGCTGAGTTGCCTGGCCGCCGAAGTCGTGTTCACCTGGATCCGCCGCCGCCCGGCCCCGATCGGCGACTACTCGGCCGCGGTGACCGGGGTGATCCTGGGCCTCTCGCTGCCGGCCACTGCCCCCCCCTACGTCGCCGTGATCGCCTCGGCCGCGGCGATCGGGCTGGGCAAGGTGGTCTTCGGCGGGCTGGGATGCAATATCTTCAACCCGGCGATGGTCGGCCGGGCCTTTGTGATGCTCAGCTTCGCCGCCCAACTGGGCGCCTCGGGGTATCAGGACGCTACGTCCAAGCTGGAGGTCCTCACCCAGGCCACCCCCCTGAGCGCCGCAAAGGAGGTCGCCGCCGATCTGGCGGCCGGCAAGATCACTCTCGACGAGGCCAAGGTACGGTTGGAGCCCGCCAGGGATATTTGGGCTCTGCTGGTCGGCAACGTCAACGGCTCGCTGGGCGAGACCAGCGCGTTGGCCTTGTTGATCGGCGGGATCTACCTCTGCGTCCGGCGTGTGGCGTCCTGGGAGATCCCCGCCGGGATCCTCGTCACGGCGCTGGTGTTCGCCGAGTTCGGACACTGGGCCACTCTCAGACACGGAACCACCCTGACGCTGTTTTCGCCGCTGGAACACCTCGTCAGCGGTGCCCTGCTCTTCGGCGCGTTTTTCATCGCCACCGACCCGGTTACCAGCCCGCTGACCCGGAAGGGTAAGTTCCTCTTCGGCCTGGGGATTGGCCTGCTGGTGATCCTGATTCGGCTGCTGAGCAGCTATCCGGAAGGCGTGATGTTCGCCGTGCTCGTGATGAACGCGGTGGTGCCGCTGATCGACCGCTGGACGATTCCTCGCCCACTCGGTGGGCCCGCGCCTCAGAAGGCATGAGGACAGGAAGGCGCATATAATAATGAACCAAGCACCTCCAAAAGGCGGCTCCGTCCAAGGGGCCTGGCGGCTCATCCTCCTGCCGCTGCTCTATGTCCGCCAGGCCTGGCTGGTCATCCTCCTGGGGCTAGTCTTCGGGACCGCCCTGGCGGGGGTCGAGACCCGCTTGGGCCCGCAGATCAAGGCCAATAAAGAAAACGAGACCAAACAGCAGGTCCCCGTCCTCGTTCCCGGTGCGGTCCTGGAGAAGACCCGCAAGATCACCTTCAAGGACCGGCAGGGGCGCGATGTGGCGATCTACAAGGGCGTCGGGGAGGACGGGTCGCTCAAGGGCTGGGTGATCACCGCCAGGGGCCAGGGTTTCGCCGACGTGATCGAGGTCCTCGTGGGGCTGGACCCGAAGGCCGAGACCATCACGGGCCTCTTCGTGCTCGAACAGAAGGAGACCCCCGGGCTGGGCAACTTCATCACGGACGGGCCGAAGTTTCGCGACCAGTTCGGCGGCAAGCCCACCTCGCCCGCCCTGGAGGTCAACAAGAAACAGCAGGAGTTGCCCCACGAGGTCAAGCCGGTGACCGGCGCCACGATCTCGTCGCGGAGCGTCTGCGATATCGTCAACGCGGAGGTCGCCCGGCAGAAGGCCCGGCTGAGGCGCATGGCCGCCGGGGGACCGCCCACCTTGAAATAGACGCCAACCAGGAACACAGGAACCGCCAACCATGGCTGCGGACGGACCAACCGCCGGCGAGCGCTTCGTCAACGGCATCCTGCCGGAGAACCCCATCTACCGGCAGTTGCTGGGGATGTGCCCCACGCTGGCGGTGACCGGCAACATGAAGGCCGCCATGACCATGGCCGGGGCCACGGCCTTCGTGCTGATCTCGGCCAACGTGATCGTGGCGCTGATCCGCGGCCTGTTGAAACCCCATCTGCGGATCCTGGTCTTCACGCTGACGATCGCCACGTTCGTGACCGTCGCCGACAGATTCCTGGCCGCGAAGATGTACGAGATGAGCAAGCAGCTCGGCCCCTACGTGCCGTTGATCATCGTCAACTGCATCATCATCTCCCGCTGCGAGATCTGCGCCTCGAAACAACGCCTGCCCACCGCCCTGGCCGACGCCCTCGGTATGTCGCTCGGTTTCGCCCTGGCCCTGGCCAGCATCGCCAGCATCCGCGAGATTCTCGGTACGGGCAAGTGGTTCGGGCTGACGATCCTCCCGCCCGCCGCCCAGGGCGGTTGGTGGCCGACCTGGGGCATCATGGTCGTGGCCCCCGGCGCCTTCATCACCCTCGGACTGCTGCTCGGGACGGCCAACTGGTTGGGAGAAAGAAAAAAACACGCGGAGAAGTCGTGACCCGCAACCTGGGACCCGGAATCGACCGACATGGATACCGTCATCGAACTGATCTTGATCGCGCTCACCGCGGTGCTGATCCAGAACTTCGTGCTCTACTACTTCGTCGGGATCTGCCCCTACCTGGGCGTCTCGCGCAAGGTCGATATGGCCT
>CAZUAM010000183.1:0-11241 GCA_964618095.1 uncultured Planctomycetaceae bacterium
CGCGTAGCCGCGGCGGCTAAACGCTCCACTCCCAGAATCGTGCAACTCCATTTAGCTCAAGGATTGGAGGATGTCGCGCGTACGTTCCTGTTCGGGCAAGAGTTCTCCGGTTCCCGGATCTACGGAGCACCAGTTACCGTCGACACAAGCCGCAGCAATCTTCCCTTTGGCCGGCTTGCGATTCTTGAAGAGAGGAGTGTCCAGGACGCCTACTTCCACCGCCCTGGTCAACACGGCCGGTTCGACCAAGGGGTCGTTGAATTCCGGTCCCAGGCATTCGACGGCCTGGATCACGGCCATAGCTTCCTCTTTCAGCCACTGCTTCCGCCGAACGACGTCGGGATCAGACGTGATGGCATCTGCGGGGAATCCGCGCTGGAGACTCCTGAGAATGTGACTGGCCATCTTGACGCTTTCGATGATCTCCCCGGCCCCGGCGGCGTATTGGCCTTCGCTGTATGCGACCACGTGGAAGACGTGTGGCTTCAGCACGGTCGCAACGGCCGTGGCGAAACCCAAGTGACCTCGCGCACAGTCGAGATCGGCGGGAAAGCTGATGATCCCCGGTCTCACCTCCCGGAAGGTCCCGAACGATTCGTCGTGGAGACCCTCGATCAGCTCCATCTTGGCCAACATCTTGGCGATGTCGCCGGCCGGGGAAATCTGAGCGGGAGTTTGCATCATGTACTGAGACACGTAGTGCTTTACCCCCAGTCGCTTCGCGTTGTACGCCACAATGTAGGCGGCGGCTACGGCCACGGCGTCCGGCGCGTAACGCATGCTCCATTGGTGCGAGTCGTTGCACTCCACGGCGATGCCCTTTTCCCCGTGCCAGCGGATCGCCTGCTGGGCCTCCCGGATGGACTCCATTAGCGGACGGCGGCTCCTGCCGTCGAGTTCGTTGTACCAGAAAACGGGAATGGCCGCCCAGGCGTTGTGAAGAGTCCTCGCCAGCATCTCCGCCCAGCGCAAGAGGTCTCTGGTGCCGCTGTAGCAGCGCATCAAGGGCTGGTTGCCGCCACGCGAAGCCGCATAGATCCTTCGAAGGTCCTCCTCGGTCCGCACCGGAGCGCCTCCCGCCCCGGAGGCCCCTTGGGCTTGCTCGTCGGGTCGGAAGAAGCTCTCCTGCGACACTTGGTCCGGCGCAAGGGAGATGACATCGAGCTGCTTGGACTCCGCAAGCATCCTCACCTCTTCGACGGTCTGTTCAAGTGATGGTCTGCCCACGTGGTGCCGGATCAACGGCAGGGGATACTTCTGATCGATTCTGTCTACCAGCGTGTTGGGGAAGACCTCGTCTCCGTTGCCGTCATGGGCAACGCCCGTAAGATACGTCTCGATTTCCTCAAGCGACTCGGTGCCGTCGAACACCCGTCGGAAAATGCCGGACTGGCGTGCGGCTTGCGCCGTGTGGGTGGTGCCGCCGAAGACGTACTCCCGATCCAACAGACGGTGCTTCGACAGCGCTTCCTTCAACCTGCGCAGAAGCCAGGCGCAACTGGTGTCGGTGAGTCGGTAGCTGAGGGCAACCACGTCGGGGCGCTCGGCCTTGATGGCCACAATCAGTCGCTGGATCGGCACGGCGGGCCCCAGGAAGACCGTCTGGATGCCTTTGTTCTCGGCCAGACTCAAGAAGTTGTAGAGGCCGGCCGTGTGCACGCACTCACCGATCGCAGTCCCCAAAATCCTCTTCATGATCGTGCTCACCGCAAACCTGTTTTTCTCTTCGGGACTGCTATACCGGATGCCCAGTTCGATCGCGGTTCCCTGGGGGACGTGTTTTCCTTAGGCGGACCGGGCACGCCGTAGTGGCAGGTACGGCCGGTTAGGATCGGCCGATAAATAACTTCCCGTTTTCTTGTGGGAGGCGACTCTGTCGGCGACAAACGTGCGGCAATGTGCAGTCGCCGACAGAGTCGCCTCCCACAACTTATTCTTCGGCCGCCCCTCAGTCAGGTGTTCGATGTATAAAGGAGCCGTAAGGACCGGCACCTCTGCCCGGCAGGGCATCACGTTGAGCGTCCCACAGAATAGCGTGCAGCGCCGCGAGTGCAAGCCCCCGATACCCCCCGGATTCGGCTAAATGGTCTTCCGGATAGTCCCCGAGGGGGGTTGCTATCGGGACGCCGGGCGGGATCGTCCGGATCGCACCGTTGGGGGACCATTTGGGCGGCGTCTGAGTGTGCCCTGCTGAGCGTAGACAGAATGCGGCCACGAGCCCGCCTGGCCGCACAATTGACGAGTTGGCCGGCCGCCCCCGCTTTCGCCACCGTGTACCGTCGGCGCCGATCCTCCCATTGAATTCGAGGCCAGCCATACCCAAAGTGCCATGCCCGGCAAGGGGGGGTTCATTGAGGGCTTACTTCAAGCTTCGGTCCGAGACCCCCCGGGTTCTGAGAACTCTCTGTCCCTTCTCTGGTCCGAAGACGACGATTTACGATTTCTGCGGAACGGCTTCCTCTCGCCAACTTACCTATCCCATGCCGCGAGAGCCGGCCGATCCCAGGATCGAGCCCTCCGGCGAGGACCGGCCGGATTCAGTTGGGTGGACGCCCAGTGCAAAGCGCTTCTCCAGCCGAACGGAACCTTGTTTGACTGGAAGAAGGCCTTGAATACACCGAGATGGGGGTGCGCACAGGGCTATGGGCCGACTGCACCAGGGCAAACGGATATGAAGTGCCGAAGGCGAGACTCGAACTCGCACGAGGTTAACCCCCACTAGGTCCTGAACCTATGTTCGGAACGTTGGGCTAGGGTTGGGCTGGCACCGCCTTTGTGTTGCAAGTCCTTTGCTGGATTGGATTACGGTCATTTCTTCAACGGTTTTACATTGTAGCAATATGGGGCTTGTATTACCAGTGCTGCCCCGGATTTGCCCCTGTGTCTTGAGGCATCGCTGGCTACGTTGCAGTGACACATGGCAATCGCCCACTCTGCGTGATGCAAGGTGAGGACGACATGATGTTAGAAGATCTGGCACTTCTCCTACATCCGGACGCCAGTGACAGCCGCTCCAAGACTGCTACCAATCTCATCCTGCTGCAAGCCCTCTGGGACAGCGATACGAAAGGGGCGTTGTTCTTCTTTGACGAAATCAGCCGTGCACATGAACGTTGACTTGCACCATTGGCGTCTGTTCTCACTCGGCAGCGAACGAACTCTGCCAGTCTGCAAGGGGCGTACTGGAAGATCATTGCGAGCTGATCGTACGCAAATGCAGCCGCTACTTCTCCGGGGGCAGGAGGCCATTGTCGAGGTATCTCAACAATTCGTCGTGAGATATCTTCCATTCTCTTGAATTGCCTCGTCCGCAGGGCCGCTTGTTCGCATTTATGCGGTGGAGGCGGCACCATTCCCGAACTGTGAAGTCGTCTCTCTCGACTCTGACGGCGAACTCAGCAACACTGTAGAATTCCTTCTCTGCTGGCTGCCGGGCGAGGAAATTGAGCTTGGCTTCGATTCTCGCCAGTCGGTTCAACATCTCGATTTCGTGTTGCATTGGGTCATCCTCAACGTTCCGTGTAACTGAGCTGGTCACCTTACCTGAAGGCAAGCCAATCTTGGCATCTACACTGCTACACCTAATAACGGGGGCTCGCTGGCATCATAATGCCATGCGACCACAGAGGGGGCGTCGCGCCGATTCAGTGCGTCTGGGCCCCGCTCCTTTGCCTGTCTGATTTGGTGCAACTCTAACTGTTCCACGTTATCAGGCAACGTCGATTACGGCTTTGCACGCCAGGAACAGTCGCAACGGACTGCAAGGCAAGGAGTTATGAATAAGTTGACTGGACTGCAGAACAGCTTACTTACCCAAAACTGCTCGCATCTGAATATGACAAACACTCGCAGAGTCACGGCTGTCACTAGGGGCGTTGAAGGAAGGAGGGCTGTTCCCTCAGGTGGGAGATCTGGCTGGCACCATTGAAGTTGCAGGAAGACAGGAAAGAGAAACGAGGAGAAGAAGTCTTCTTGCGGGCAGACGACTTGCTGGCGGTTTTCGAGAGATTCTGTTATACTTCGTTTAGTGGTTTTCGGGTTCGTTCTCGGAATTTGCACTGGTTGGAGCATCTGCTTCACGGGATCGCGACTATGATCTGCAGGAGCGTGTGCCCACGAGCGGGCTAGCAAAGTTGTTGTTGATAGTTCCCTTAGGCGCTTAGGGTATGCGCTGACGAAAGTGATTCCGAGTCTTTCAGCCGAAATGCGGGTGTTGCCCCCTGTCTCTTTCCTCTTCGCGTGGCGTCGACATCGAACACTCAGAAGCGGAGCCTGCAAGTCACAGTGTGCGTTTGGCTCTCTCTTCTATCTGATGGCACGTATCCCGCAGGTTGGCCGGAATAGTGATCGGTTACGGAGAGTCTATCTGAATGCCCCTGTTGCTCGTGCATGCACAATCGACAGAGATAGAAACGATGGCCGAGAGTTCCTCAGATGAGTATGCTGTTTTCGGCATTGCGTTGGGAGCGTGTTTACCGACTCTTTGCACAATGGAATCACCTCGACCATGGCTGACGATAACACGGTTCTGGATGCTAAGCAAGTTTGGGCAAACAGTGTTTTTTCTAGGGGTTATTTATTAGTCCATTGTCATCTTGGGCAGGTGCATCCTCCTGTAAATGCCCTACACAGCCGTCGCTTTAGGAATCGTCCGTTGTCTCTGTCGTGACTGCGTTGGCTTTCTGCTGGAAGATCCATGAATGTGCGTCGGCAGATGCCTTCATGACGTTGGGTAAGTCGCGATCTTCAAACGAAGCGGATTCACCCCATTGGTCGCCGTCCTTGTAGACGCGGCTGAAAGTCGTGTTGTAGAAGTACCCAGCCGGGCTGCCATTAAGCCAGACGGCACAGGAGACATTTCCGTAGCGAATCTTATGAACCGGCTTGTTGCTGTTGTTCATTGTTTTCTCCGTTTTGTTTGATGTTGTCCTTGTTATGAAGGAAGCGGCATCCGGCGTGTTCTATCATCGTCGGTTTCGGCGGTAGTCGACCAAGGCTCTCTCTACCAGACTACTGAGCGAGCAGCGGGCTTCCCATGACCAGTCGCGGTACTCGGTGGCCAAGTTACTGGAGATCCGCAGGGTTACCTTGTCCTTTGGGGATCGTAGACCGTCATGTCGACCGAGGGGGCGGCCGCGTCTGGCTCCCTGAACGTTGTCCGAATGGTTGTTCCGTGGCTGTTCTGCTGACGACTCTCGTTTGAACGGTTTCTTGGCCGGTCGCGTGATTGTGCCGGCCCGCATAGGCTTCTTAGACGCGGTGGAAATGAGGCCATCCAGGACGCCGTCTATTCCGTGAATTGACTTGCCGCTCATGCGATAAGTGTCCGTATTCGTTCGGCCACATGGGCGTAGTCGGCTAGGGCGTTGGACCGGTTTAGCTTCAGAAGCGTTCCTGCCGTTGTCGCATAGAGCAAACGGGCATCGGCACGCACGGTGCCCAAGACGGAGTGGAGTTGAGCAATCTCTTCGCCTACCTGGCGAGTAATCTTGCGCCGGCGATGGCAGTTCGTGAGAATCGTCCCGAGGACCGACAGATCCGGATTGGTTTGCCGCCGGATCAGTTGCACGGTTCTTTCCAGATGAGCCAACGCATGGAGTTCAAATCCGCCGGGTTGGACCACGACAATCAGGCCACCAGCGGCGGCCAAGCAGTTGATTGCCAATATCCCCAAAGATGGAGGGGAATCGAGCAAAACAATCGTTTCCCTCGGAAGCGGCGTCTTTTCCAAACTCGTTCGCAGGAAGAACTCCCGTCCCGGCTCGGTCATCATTTGGTTTTCGCAGATCGACAGGGCAATACTGCCTGGTGTCAGAGACAGATTGTCGGCGAGTATGTCGACGGGAAGCCGTTCTCGATCGATGAGTGAACTTCCAAAGCGGTCCTCTGGATCCACAACGCCAAAGGCTTGGGAGAGGCTGGCCTGCGGGTCCGTGTCCACAAGATGAACGCGGACCCCACGACGACTGAGTAGGATTCCCAGGGCGGCCACGCTTGTAGTTTTTGCGGTGCCTCCTTTCTGGTTTGCGATAGCGATGACGTTCATTACACGGATGCATAGCACGGCTGGACAACGTTGTCACCAGCTTTTCTGGCCTTGCAGAAATGCCAGCTTTTCTGGCTGTATGGCATTGCGGCCGTTCTCGGGTTGCTGTGCCGAACGGGCAAGGGAAACCGGGCAGGATTCTGCTGGGAAACGAGGCAGGAGGTGCAGGGAAACCGGGCAGGACAATTGCCCGGTTGCAGTGACACCGAGCAGGCCCGGCCGGGATAACCACCCGACAAGAAAGGGGTTGCGTGAAGATCAACTATATGTTCATAAACATAAAGAAAACAAACAACAGGCGTTTCATGTTCTGTTGCTCTATTTGATGGTGGGAATGGCCGGGAGAGATTCACGAGAATACGGCAAAGTTGCGACGTTGGCGGACGTCCGTTTTGGAAAGGACGGTCTGAATCTGGCCGAGTTCCCGCTGGGGTGTCTGGCCGATCGCCCCCCTGCCGGGTGCAAGACGCTGGTCTTCGCGGACAAGATTTGGGACAAGGGGCAGAGAAAGCACGTCACGCGGCGGCTTACCATTTCGGCGTGCAGCAAGTTCGGCTTGCCAACGGCCCTGGATGATGAAATCATCCTGGGCTTAGTCCAACTCACTAGGGCCAACGGATTCACGAAACGCCACGTTGAGTTTACCCGTTATCAATTGATTCGCCTGCTTGGTTGGCGGATCGAGGGGAAGAGCTACGCACGGCTGGACAAGTCGTTGCTGCGTTGGCTCGGCGTCACGCTGCACTACGACAATGCGTGGTGGGACAAGACCGCAAACCGTTGGGTCGATGAACACTTCCACCTGCTCAATCGCGTAACGCTGTGGCAGGCGGTGCCTTCTCCGGGAAAACCGAACGGGCGAGGCCGAAAGTCTGCACTGGCATCGTTCACTTGGAACGAAGTCGTATTCCGCAGCTTCCAGGCCGGACAAATCAAGAAGCTGGACATGGAGCTGTACCGAAGCTTCCGGCGGCCAACAACAAAGAGGATGTATCGATTCCTCGATAAGCGTCTTCACTACAGACGGAAAATGCAATTCCCGCTACGTTGCTTCGCACACGAACACATCGGACTGAGCCGATGCTACGACCACCGACAGTTGAAACGTTGTCTGGAGCCGGCTATCCGGGAATTGGAGAATGCCGGGGTTGTGGAGCCGATGAGTCCATCAGAACGATACACCCGAGACGCTTCCGGAGTGTGGAACATCACATTCATCAGGGCACCGCAGAAGCGTGGTGCAAGACAGCAAGAACCGTGTGCATCAGGACTCGAATGGGAATTGGTCAATCGTGGCGTCTCCCTGGAGATGGCCACTTCCCTCGTTCGGGAGAATGACGAAGCTCTGATTCGCCAGAAACTCGAAGCGTTTGATTGTCTGCGACGGGAAGGCTCCAAGAACGTGTCAAAGAATCCTCCCGGCTACTTGGTCAATTCAATACGCAAAGACTACCAGCCTGGACAACAGCCTGCCACGAAAACGGTCGATGTGGACCGTTCCAATGAGAGCCGAGCGGAAAAAGAAACCAAGACACGGCTATCATCGGCAAAGCTGTCTGATAAACGAGCCCGTGCCGAAAAGGCCGAGCAAGGGAAGGTGGCGGCCTACCGGTCGCAACTCTCGGCTGGCGATGCACTACATCTGGAAAAGGAAGCCTTCGAGCAGGCAGCTTCCTTATCCCTGGCCGGCTATCGCCGTGCATCGGCCTCTGGGAACCACCGCAGGCTTGAGGAGTACCGCGAAATCATCATCCAGACCCATGTTCGGAAACTCCTCGGGCTCTCATCAAAATAGTGGTCACCAAAACGTGCTTTAGAACGGCGTTTGCGATATACTTGCCGGTTGCAGAACGTTGTTCTGCGGTCGTCAGTGACGCAAACGTACGCTGCGACCTTCCGATCGGGCAGCATACCCGGCAAACCTGACCACCAATCAGGCTAAGGGGACGGAGCTAACCGCCCGTCAAGTGCTGTGCCGGTAGAGCGTCGGTGCCGCGAGAGTGGCTTGCCGTGCTCGACGGAGGCTCGTGGAAGTAATCCGGCTGGCCTTGTAGCCCAGACGAGTAATCTCCACGTTCGATCCGATGGAATTCTCTCCGTGAATGCCCTTGGAACAGGGGCGATGCAGACAGACTTCGGTTAGTGGCCCTTTGGGCCACACCGAAGCCGTCATGCTCAAAGCGGGTGAGCAGCCACTGGCTGCAAATCCTCCCACGGGGTTCGGGCCTTTCCTTGGAAAGGTGCGTTCAACGTGTGCCGCTGTGGGGAGCACTGAGCCGAGTGATCGGCCAGTCCGGGCGTGACCAGTCCGGGGACCGTCGGCAAATCCGACGGCCGTGAAGAGCTCAACCATGAAAGGCCCGAAAGGGCTTAGCGGTAAGCTGCTCGGGAGACGATGCCGAGATGTGCCCAGGAGCTGCATATTCGTTCCTGGTGCCGATGAAAAGCCCTGGCCGATGGGTAAGAGGGGTTTTCTGTGTTCTACCCTCTGAAATGGGCGTTCGCCGACGAACGCCTGAGACTATGCCGTGGTGGAAACCCGGACATACGGCCGGTGGCCCGCGGGATAACACCCGCTAGTCACGTGAATCGAGCAGTGATGAGTATGACTAATGCAGGAAGGACTTCAGGGGCCGGGGTGGTTCCCGGTGCGTGCCTTTGGTCGGGCACGTGATTGAAACGCTGGAGTCTGGGAGTGTGGCCCGAGTAGAAGCGGCCGATTCGGCCGGCGAGGATGCTGCAAGGCAGTGGCGTGCTCGTTTGCGTGTTCACGGGTGGTGCCGGACACTTTTTGATGTCTTGTGTAGCTGATTCTCGTTTCCCACGGCCTTTGGGTGGTGGACAACGAGCGATCGGCAGCATCGGCGTCAAGAAGCGACGACGAAAGGGCCGACTGGCTTATGCCAATCGGAAGGTCGAGCGGTCGGGGTTTTTCTTGAAACCCCGGCTGCCGGAGTTCTTGATGGAAGGCGTTGCGGTCGCCGGGGACTGCTCCGGAAGGAGCGGCCCCCGGCGGCAGCGTATTGAGGGCGAACAGGTGACGTGCGTCTTGCGCACGGCGTTACTTGTCGCGAGGTTATTCGTGTTCGCTTTAAGCGTGATGGGTGACGTATATGTTGCTCAATGGCGAACCTCTTAAGGTTGCGATGTGCAATATCATCGAGCGGAACAACCATGAATTGGCGGGGTCTAACTGGGAATACAGTTGCGACCCCGCCTGGTGGACTGCTCACGAGAGGTTTGTGCTCAGAGGTTTCACAGTTCCCTTGGAGGTTCTTATGGCGGCATCGGGTTTCATCGCATGATTGAAGCTTATGCCATGGAAATGGTTCCTGTGAAGGTTGCTGTGCAATGAAGCGACGGCTCGGGGTTGGCCGATAACAACCCCATCTTCTGTTTCCTTCCGTCCAATGGCGGTTAGCTGAGAAGCCCGGTGCCGCAACGTCTCGACACCGGGCCAGGCGTTCATTCGGCGAAGTCGGTGAGCAGGTTCTCGGCAACTTCGGTCCAGTTGACCACGTCGAACGCCGCTTGAAGCAGGTCGGAGTAGACCGACGCTTCCAGGTCGGGCGCGGCTTCCGTAATCTCGTCTCTCAACTGATAGGCCAGGTTGTATCGGGCTGCTTCCCGGGCGGTCCAGATACCTCTTTTGACCATTTCATCATTCTTCGCCTCGCGGGCGTGACGAGCTGCTTCCTCTCGCCAGTAGACGTAGGTCGCCTGGTCGTTGTCGATCCAAAGGCCAACGGCCCATGTCTCGTAGTTCGTCCAGCCGTTGTACCGTTCATCATTTGCGGTACTTGTGTTGTCTTGATTGTTTGCCATGCTGTTTCCTCCCGTGGCTTGTTTTCTTCATTCACCCGAGGGTTGGTGGAGAAACACAAGCCGTGGGAGGAAACACCGTGGGGCACCTTGCCGGCTCGAAAGACCTCGGGCGAGTCGAAGCAAGGCCGTGACGGACGACCCGGCCGGCACTGCTCTTGCTCTCGCTTACGATCGAGCCGGCGGTACCCGAGCTACCAATGGCAGACAGTCAGACAACACGAGTGCAGCAGTCGACAGAATCGAGTGAACGCGGATGAGTATAAAGCGACGCCGGCCAACGGCCGCAAATGGATCGACAAGACCAGTGACCTCGGCACGTTGGCGAGAATCGGAAGCAACGTCGCCCGATGGGCAGACGAGTGGTCACGGAGTATCGGCGTGTGACCGGCTCAGCGGTCGACTTCGTCCACCACCAATTGACGAGTTGCTATCTGACGCACGGCTACTGGCTCTACGTGTCGGAGGTCGTTGTCCCGGGCAAGGACCCAATGGCTGTCCACCGGAAGCTGGTCGAGACGTACGTCATCGACGTGTCACGCTCGACCAGCGCCGGATGTAAGGCGGTGGGCCTGGGAAATCTGCACTATCTCCGCTCTCAGCGGTGGTTCTTTCGAAGGTTGCCGTGCCATTAGGCGACAGTGCGGGGTTGGCGGATGACAACCCCACCTTTCATGTAGCGGAAGAGCCGAGCACGACGCTCGGCGATGAGCGTCTGCTCATCCATTCTTGAGCCACCACTGAACACTGTGATTCTCACCGATAAGCCAGTTTCGGACGTCGGCTAGAATGCTGAATACGTGGTGTGCCTGCCCATCGGGGTCATTCCAGTGGTTTTCACGACAGTGCTCCAGTTCGTCGTAGAAGTAGTGGTCGACGAGTGCTTCGATGGTGGCCGCAACATCCATCGGCAGGTCCATCGTGAATTCGTGTTTCGTTGCGTTAGTGTTGTCTTGGTTGTTTGCCATGTTGTTTCCTCCCGTGGCTTGTTTTCTTCATTCACCCGAGGGTTGGTGGAGAAACACAAGCCGTGGGAGGAAACACCGTGGGGCACCTTGCCGGCTCGAAAGACCTCGGGCGAGTCGAAGCAAGGCCGTGACGGACGACCCGGCCGGCACTGCCCTTGCTCTCGCTTCCGATCGAGACGGCGGTGCCCGAACGACCGATGGCAAACGATCAGACAGACCCTAGTGCAGCAACCGACGAAATCGAGAACACGGGGACGAATGGAATGTGACGCCAGCCAAGGGCTTCATACGGATCGACAAGACGAGTGACTTTGGCACCTTGGCAAGAAACAGAAGCAACATCTCCCGATGGGCGGATGAGTGGCCATGGAGTATCGCTATGGGACGAATTCGGCGGCAGGCTTT
>CAZUAM010000184.1:0-11238 GCA_964618095.1 uncultured Planctomycetaceae bacterium
AGCCAACGCCTTTGTGGTCAAGTGGACCAACTACGACGATTTCCACGCCTTGGTTCGCCGCATCGGTCAGTTCTGGGCCGGCGACTGCTTGGCAAGAAGACGCAGTTTCAGCCAACGGAGCGATGACTTTTTGACGGCTCCGTCTGATGACGCCGCTAACATTGCAGTAGGCGCGGATGATTTCGAGGAAGAACTGGTTGGAACTGACCATAGCAAGAGGATTCTCCTGGCGGAGGATGACGCAGGACACGTCACCCTAATCAAGCGCGCACTAACGAGGGCCAAGATTGACTGCCGCCTGGACGTGGTCGGCAACGGCGTCGAAGCTATCGACTACCTGTTTAGCCGGGGGCAGGAACGCCAACCAACCGCCATGCCCGACTTGGTCCTGCTCGACCTGAACATGCCCGAAATGAACGGCCGGCAGGTATTGCAGGTGTTGCGACGTGTTCGCAGCGAAGACGGACTCACCCTGCCTCCAGTCGTTGTCTTGACGGCATCGGACGACGACGCCGATATCAGTGATTCGTACAAGCTGGGCGCTCAAAGCTTCATTCGCAAACCTGTCCACCATGGGCGTTTCACGGAAGCAGTGCAACAAACCACTCTGTACTGGCTGGGCCTCAATGAGTCGCCAAGCAGGGATTACTCATTGGCGCAACGGATTGGGTGCCCACGATGAGCTGGGACTGGGCGCGCCGGGAGTTCTTAGTAGTCATCGTCCGGGAGCGCTGGTAGCTCCGGGGGAGGATCCGGGCTCCGCTCCGGCCGGATCGAGGGCGGGCCGCCGACCGTGTGCCGGCCCGCTACTTCCCGCCGGAATCGGCCGGTTGGCGGACGGCCTGCCACTCCTTCAGAACCTGCTCGACCCGCTTGTGCAACTCGTCGAGCCGAATCAGCAGGTCCTCGTGGCGGGTGTCGATTTCCAGCAGAACGTCGAGATTCGCGGCTCGGTTTTCCATCGCAGACAGGTCGCCGGGTCGGTGTAAACGGGACGGGCCTCCCTATCCGAATCGGCCGGCAGGCGGCCGGATATCCAGCCCAGCAGCAAAAGTCAACTCGATGCAACTGTAATCTGGGAAAGGTCTTACGATCGTTCGGATGGGGCAATCTCGCCGGCGGGTGCCCGGTCGCTGCCGCGGCAAGACGGCCGAGTCGGGCCGGGCGGGGGCGACCGGATGGCCGCCGAGGGGAAAACGCGGGCAAAACGGCCGGAAGGGGGTGGACAACCGGCCGATTTGTAGTGTAGACTAACTGGTTCGGAGTAATTCGCTGACGTTGCGAATCGCCAGTTGCAGTTTCAAACCTTGAAAGAAGGAGGACTGAGTGGTCAAGTTGACGTTGCGGGAACGCGAGTCGATCCAGGAGGCGGTGCGTCGCTTCCGGAAGCTGGTCGAGCGAAGCGGGATCAAAAAAGAAATGCGCCGCCGAGAGTACTACGAGAAACCCAGCGAAATCAAACGGCGTGCCCGCCTGCGGGCCGAACGCCGTGCCCGCCGTAATCGCATGCTGGCAGGCCTCTAAACTCACCCCCAGCCTGCTGCTCTTTCCGATTCTTTCCAGGCAGAGGGTCTGCGCGCCCCGCGGCACCAGGAAAGGGCGAGAGGCTCCCCGGGACCCGAAGACGCCGCGATCCACAAACCCAGAGCGGCCAACCCCCTTGGTGTTCCATCAATCCAGCGCCTGCGGAAGCCGCTCGACAAAGGCCCGAATCTCATCCCGCACTCGGCGGTAATCGGCCAGTGCTTCTTCTCGCGTGGTGGCCGACCGGGCCAGCCGGGGCGGATCGTCGAAGGCGACGTGGACTTTCCGGGCGTTGCCCGGCAGCACCGGGCAGTCCTGTTGGGCCTGGTCGCAGACGGTCACCACCACATCGAACTGTCGGTCGCCCAGTTGCTCGACGGTCTTCGACTGCCGGCCGCTGATGTCGACGCCCGCTTCGCCCATCACCCTTACCGCGTGCGGATCCAGTCCGTGTGCCTCGATTCCGGCGGAGCAGGGTTCCAGCAGATCTCCCCTGAGCCTGCGGACCCAGCCCTCGGCCGTCTGGCTCCGGCAAGAGTTGCCGGTGCAGAGGAAGAGGATCTTGAGTTTGGGTTTGGGAGTCGTTCGGGTTCCGGGCATCGAGCTGATGGGGACGGAAAGGTGTCCGGCTTACGTCACGACTTTGGGCTGGTCCAAGAACGAGATTTCCGTTCGAGCGCAGCCCCGCCCGGAAGGGCGGGGCTGCTTTTCAGAACTCACGGGGCTGTTTTGCTGAAGTCAAGAGCGCGGGTCGTTCTTGAACGAGCCCCGATTGACGGGCACCTTATGAATTCGGCTTGTCGCTCGGACGAGGCTTGCGTGGCATCGTCCGGCAGCCGTCAAAGGGTGGCCGCTGCCGCTGCCTTGGGGCGGTCTCTTTTCTTCTTGGCCCGCTTCTTCAGCGGCGCCGTCCACAGGTAGATGGTGTGTTTGCGCTTCTCCTTGTCGGTGAACTTGACGACCTTGTCCGGCTTGACGCCTCTCATATTGAAGTCGTGGGAAACGATCCGCGAACCGGGCTTGAGCTTGTCCAACTGGGGGATGAGCTTCACGTTCAGGCTGGGCAGCAGGTAGAGGGTAACGACGTTTGCCTTGCTCAGATCGAGCTTGAAGATGTCCTGCTGCTTGATCTGCACCAGCTTCTCAACCTTGTTCTTCTTGACGTTCTCCAGCGATTCCTTCACGCGGACCGGGTTGATGTCGAAACCGACGGCGCGGCAGCCGTACTTCTTGGCCGCGGTGACCACGATGCGGCCGTCACCGCAGCCCAGGTCGTAGACCAGGTCTTTCTTCTTGACTTTGACCAACTGGAGCATCTTTTCCACCACGTCCTGGGGCGTGGGGACGTAAACCACGTCCGGCTCGCGGGGTTTCTTGGCTTCCTTCTTTGCAGGGGCCTCTTCTTCGACGGTCGCCTGGCCGCACAGGGCAGGGCTGACAATCAGCGACAGTGCAGCCACCATCGACAGAACGATGCGGTACATAAGTGCGTCTCCTCGTAATAACGGATGGGCCTCAGACCAATACCTCCAGACTTCTCCTGCCCGCAACAACTCCACCGATGGCGTGCCGCCTACGCGGCATGCACCTCGCGTCCGCCGAGCGGATTCCGGTGGGCCGACGTCGGGACGGCATGCGTTTGGCCGTGTGGCTCTGTGGCGGGCGATGCCCCGACTATCAAACCCCGATCCGGGCGTGTGGTTCTGTGGAGGACTATGCTCCGAGTATGAAAGGCCGTCGTGGCAATGTCAAGCGTCCTGTTGGAATAGACCACGCGGTTCAGCCGCGGAGGATTGCGCCGGCGGCGTTGCGTCCGCAGGCCCCGATTACACCCCCGCCGGGGTGTGTGGCCGCCCCACACAGATATAGCCCCCGGATGGGCGTGCGGTACTTGAGCCGCATCGGTCCGAGCTGATCCAGGCCCATCGCCCCCTGCATGATGTTCCCGCCGGTCAGCCCGTACGTCCGCTCCATGTCCAGCGGCGTGAGCACCTGCCGGTGCAGGATCAGGTCCTTGACGTTCGGTGCATACCGGCTAAAGATCTCGATGCACCGGTCGCCCAGGGCCTCGCGGTGATCGTCCCAGGTCCCCTCGGCCAGCTCGTAGGGGGCGTACTGGACGAAGATCGACGCGACGTGTTTGCCGGGCGGGGCGAGGGTGTCGTCAACCAACGACGGGATAGTGATCTCCAGGACCGGATCGCGGCTGGGCCGGCCGTATCTGGCGTCGTCGAACGCCCGCTCGATGAACTCCACGTCGGGCGACAGATGCGTCGTGCCGCGCAGCGCTACCTGGCGATCGACCTGGCCGGTGTCGAACTCCGGCAGCCCGTCCAGGGCCAGATTGACCTTGGCACTGGCCGAGGCGTAGTCGATGTTTCGCACCTGCCGGAGGAATTCATCCGGCAGGTGCTCCGGGCCGACGAACTTCAGAAACGTGTGGTTGGCATCCACACTGGAGGCGACCGCCCGGCAGGCGATCTCGGTTCCGTCGGCCAGGCTCACGCCGGTTGCCCTGCCGCCCTGGACCCGGATGGAGACGACTTCCGACTCGCGGCGGATCTCGACGCCGGCGGCCGCGCACGCACGTTCCAGTGCGTCGGCCAGCCCGCCCATCCCCCCGCGGACGTAGCCCCACACGCCCCGCTTTCCCCCGATGCTGCCCATCACGTGGTGCATCAGGACGTAGGCGCTGCCGGGCGTTCCAGGGGCGGCGAAGGCCCCGATGATCGCGTCGGTGGCCAGGGTGGCCTTGAGCGGCTCCGACTCGAAATAGCGGTTGAGGATCCTGGCGGCGGGCGCGGCCAGCATCTCGACCGCGGTGCGAAAGTCGCTGCCCAGCCGCCCGATCGCCTTGCGGTACATCCACCACTTCCCCACGTCCCGCAGCCGCGGCGGCAGCTTCGGCTGGGGCGCAGCAATCAGCGGCTCGATCGCCTCGGCCAGCCGGCCGAGCATCGCCTCGTACTTGGAGAATGCCTCGGCGTCGCGGGCCGAAAACTTGGCGATTTCGCGGCGGTTTGCCTGCTCATCGTGGCCCAACAGCAGGTAACGCCCGTCGGGAAGCGGCGTGAACGAGGACGGGTTGCGCGGCAGGATCTCCAGCCCGTGCCGGTTCAGCCCCAGGTCGTCGATGATCTCTTGCAGAAAGAGGCTGATCACATAGGCCACCGGCGAGGCCTTGAAGCCGGGCAAGAGCTCTTCGGTGGAAGTGCAGCCGCCCAGGATGTGGCGGCGCTCCAGCAGACAGACCTTCCGGCCGGCGCGGCCCAGATACGCCGCGGCCACCAACCCGTTGTGACCGCCGCCGATGACTACACAATCGTACTGGGACATGGTAGCAAACCTCAATCCCGGCGGGCGGAGTCGATGGCACCAGCCCGTTTCGCGCGGCAGAGACTTACGTCGCAACTTCTCCGCGCCGTGCGGGCGTGCTCGGCGTAATCGGTTGTGATGGCAGCGCCTGGCGGGCGTCCTTGGCCCCCGTTGTGATTGCGGCCGCAGGCCAGGTCAAGCATACAATCGCAGAGGCGCAGGATAGCCGGCACAGCCGAGTCAGACAACCCCCCTGGCTGGCGCAGCTTTCTGGCTGCGTCGCGCAGCGACAAGACACGCTGGGCGAACGTTTCGAGCCTTGGGGGATGCCTCCACCAGGGTCGGGGCCTCTGTAGCCCTGGGCACCAACCATCGGTTTGTGCCTGCGGTACCTGAGGCCAAGCTAACGGATGATCTTGGTGTTCGGCAGGGCCTCCTGGAGCTTTGCGATGCCTGCGGGGGTGATCTGGGTGCTGCCTGCCAGCTTCAAGTGTTGAAGGGCTTTGAGCCCGTGCAGATGTGCCAGGCCCGCGTCGGTGAGGGTTGTCTCGGAGAGATGGAGCCTCTCCAGACCCCTGAGCGGTTCCAAGTGCACCAGTGCTGCGTCGCTGACTCCGGTGTCACAGAGGGTCAGCCTCTTGAAATTCGGCAGGTCTCTCAGATAAACGAGTCCCGCACCACTCAGGCGGGTCCCGACGAGGGTGAATCGTCGCAGCCCGGAAAGCCCCCTCACGTGTACCAGGCCAGCATCCGTCACAGTCACTCTCAAGAGGCTGAGCGACTCCAGGTTGCTCAGCCCTTCCAGGTGTACCAAGCCGGCATCGGTAACGTTTGAGGTGGAGATGGTGAGGGTCTTCAGAGAGCCAAACGCCCGAAGGTCCACCAGGGCAGCGTCAGTGAGGTGTGGGCCGGACAGGTGGGCGCGTTCGATTCTTCCTTGATCGCCCGCCTGCAACTCGACGCCAACCCTGATCAGCCGTGCGATGGCTTCCTGTTCCTCGGGCGCTGAAGGAAGCGCAGGGGGAAACACTTCCAGCGCGGGCAGTGCCGCCCGGAGTTCCTCGATCCCTTTGGCGGTGACCCGCGTGGAATTGAGCGTGAGTTGTTTGAGATCCCGCAACTCTCTCAAGGGAACGAGCGATGCGTCCGTTACCTCCGGGCCATAGAAGAACACGGTCCATACCTTGCCGCTGCTCTGATAACACCGGAAAAGCGCGCCGAGCTCCGTCAACTCGGCTATTGCCCCTTTCTCCTCCGGCGCCGAAGGAAAACCCGACCCAGATACCTTCAAGTTGGGCAACGCCTGGCTGAGCCTGTTCACACCCTCCGCCGTGACGTGTGTCCCAACGAGCCTGAGCGCGGTGAGGTTTTTCAGGTGTTCCAGGTGTACCAGCCCCGCGTCGCTGACGCGGCACTCGTAGAGGGAGAGTCGCTCGAGGTCGTGGAGCCCCTTCAAATGCGCCATGCCGGCGTCCGTCATGCCGAGATTGTCCACGGTGAGTTCCTTCATGCCGCTCAATCCCTTCAGATGAGAAAGGCCCTCGTCGGTGACCAATGGCCCGCGGAAGATCAGCACTTGCAGCCGCGGCAAGCACTCCAGTTGCGCCAGATCTGCATCCGTCGGCTGTCCCAGCCGCACCCACCGGACGCTGCGTAGATAGTCCTCACCAATCAGACGGCGAAACCACGCCGGTCCGGGCGGGCTGGCGTCCGGGATCATCTTGCCGGCGCGGTCAAACTGGTAGTCGTAGCAGACCGAATTGCCGGAGTCAGATGCCTCCAGTGCAGCCACTGCCGCCTTCTGCTGGCGGACGCGGTGGACCTTCACGCCTAGCCAGAGGGCGAAGAGGGTCATCGCTATAAGTAGCGTGCGGAGGCTGAACTGGAGCCAGCGGCGGCGAGGGCGCAGCAGACCGAGGGCAGCCAGGATTACCCGGAGCCACCGGGGTCTGGGCTTCGGGGCGGCGGCGCCGGAATCGATGGCGGACATGCTGCCCTCCTTCCGCTTGGGGGCAGCCGTTCGATAGCGCACGGTCCACAAGGGCGGGTCTCAGGCGGACAACTTCCGCGGCGACCGCTGATTACCCACCTTAGCAGCAAGCCATTCTACCCGTCGGGAGAAGGGCGGACAAGATGCCGTCATAGCTCGATCCGCCGGCCTTCGAGATGACTTCTTCGGGCCTGCTGCACGATGCACAAAGCCCGATAGGCGTCGTCCAGGTCGGACGTCTTGCCGCACCGGCTGGTCGCGGCCAGGTGGAACTGGGCCAGGAGCTGCTCGCCGACCGGGCGTTCGCTATCGAGCGATTCCTGATGGCGGCCGGCCTCGTCGAACCAGACCAGCGTGGCAGGCAGGTCGAGAAAGGCAATCCCCTGCCGGCAAGAGACCTGCAAGGCGGCCAGCGGCCGATAGGTGATCGCCTCCTGCCACCCGGCGGGGATGTAGCGGCCGACGCTGATCTGGGCGACCGGTCCGGTGCCGGGCCGGTCCGGCTCGGAAAAATCGAGGCTCAGCATCTCGTAGTCTTCCTCGCCCGGTGAACAGCCGCCCGAATGCATCAGCCCGGTCACCCAGGTCGCTTCCCGGCCCACCACGTACCGGCACCAGTCGACCAGCTCGATCAACTCGCGGATCGACGAAGACTGGGGCAAGCGACCCGGTGGATGGCTGCGGCGCGTTTCGGTGGCGGAGCGCTGGTGGCAGAACAGGAGTCGGGGGGTTCCCAGCCGGGTGGCAATCAGTTCCCTCAGCCGCAAGGTGGCCGGCGCGTGGCGGCGGGCGAATTCGGCCACAAAGGCCACCCCCGTCTGCTCCACCCGCTGCTTGATCAGCCGGGCGTCCTCCGGCGTCAGGTCCAGCCCGGCGGCGCAGTAGACGGCCTTGCCCGACTCGCACGCCGCCAGGATCGGCAGGGCCCCGTACCACTGGGGCGAGAGGATCAACACCGCGTCGAGGTCTTCGCGTCGTGCCAGTGCGCGGTACCCGTCCACTGCCGCTGCGGAGAACTCGGCGGCGGCCTGTTCGGCCCAATGCCCCACCTGTTCGCAGACCGCCCGAACCTCGAAGCGGTCGGCCAGCGCCCGCAACGCCGGGGCGTGCCGCTGCTGCCAGGCATCGCCCAATCCGACCAGACCGACGCGGAGTTTCATGGGCCGTTCCGTTCAATTAGGTCCCATCTGGGAGGGGATTGGGACGGGGGCATCTGGCGGCGGGCCCTTTTTCCGACCGGACCGGTCGCGGCTCGATCATCTGCCGGCGGGCGGCCGGCGGCCGCTCGTCTCAGCCCGCTGATTATAACGGACAAGGCACGGTCTGCTCAATTGACCGACCACGGAAACTCCTGAGGTGTCTCGACTTGCGATCCCGGCCGACACGGCCCCGGCGCCCCGTGCGCCGGCGAACGATCCCCTCGAATTACCCAAGCAGGAAAGACGCCGGCGGGGCCATGAAAATACCCAAAATATCTAATCCTCAAAAATGCTACATTTAGCCCCTTGTGCATTCGGGTCTTCCCGCTAGATTAGAAGTTCCCCCGTACATCAGGACAAGCCCGGTTGGCCGGCGGACCTGAACGTGGCCGGCACTCTCAGCGGGAGCAGACCGGGAAATCGTGCGGAGACCGCGTTGGAGTTGCGGAACAGGATTCTAGACGCCGACAACGGAGTGCCCGGGGCGTTCCCAGGTGCCCCTCCCACCTAATCCCCCCCTTCCCTGAATATGGAGATTTCCTGTGACCAGTCTCACGTTAGCCACACTTCTCCACGTGTCGGTCGCTGCGGTTGGCGCCCACTCTTACTCGGACGCCCACCGCGCCACCACCAAGACCGGTAAACCGATGGTGGTCATGGTCAGCGCCGAGTGGTGCGGGCCGTGCCAAAAGATGGTGAAGACCGTGCTCCCACAGGTCAGGAGTCACGGTCTGCTGAAAAGGGTCAGCTTCGCGATCGTCAACGTCGATCGCGAAAAAACCCTGGCCCGCAAGCTGATCGGCGGCGGCCCCGTCCCCCAGTTGGTGATGTTCCGCAGGACCAACAAGGGTTGGCTGCGGAGGCGACTCGTCGGCGGTCAGAGTACCAAGGCGGTCGAGAAGTTCATCAAGCAGGGAATCGCGGAGGACGAGGCGGCCAAGAAGGCCCCGGGCAAAGACAAGCAGAAGCCAGCCGCAAAGCCATCCGCAAAGGAAGAGCACGCCGAGGCCAAAGTTGCCCAGAAGCCGAAGGTTCGGCCGGTCAGCAAGCGATAGGCCGCGAAGGCCCGGCGGGCACCATCCTTTTGCGGCGGGCGCCACCCCGCCGGGCGAGCCGGGCCGGCTCCTGGCGGTGGGCGGCTCCCGGCTGCATCGGCGGCGACGCCGCACTCGATCGAGGTGTGGGAGTAGACAAGCCGGGCAAGGCGGGGGTTCCAGGGGCCTCTTGGCGGCAATTCGGGTTTACACCGGGTAGCGATCCGGCATACCATACCGCGCTTACTCGCGAGGATCTCGTCCCCGCCGTCACGACGCCGCCCGGGAGGGTCGATCGATGTCCGACGGAAGCTCGGTGCTGCTGAGCGGCGCCGGTGGCCCATCCGCCTGGGGACTCGCCGACCCGCCCGGGCAAAAGACCCTCCCCTACGGCCGCCATTGGGTGACTGAGGAGGACATCCGGTTGGTGGTCGAGGTGCTGCGGAGCGACTGGTTGACCACCGGCCCGGTGGTTGAGCGGTTTGAGCGGGCGTTTGCCCGCTACATCGGCACCGCCCAGGCGGTGGCCGTCAGCAGCGGCACGGCGGCCCTGCACGCGGCGATGTTCGCCTTGGGAGTCGGACCTGGCGACGAGGTGATCGTTCCGGCGATGACCTTTGCGGCCACCGCCAACTGCGTGGTGTTCCAGGGGGGGACCCCGGTCTTTGCCGACGTCGACCCGGCCACGCTGCTGCTCGGCCCCGCCCAGGTCGAGGCCCGACTGACCTCCCGCACCCGGGCCGTCATCGCCGTGGATTATGCCGGCCAGCCCTGCGACTACCAGTCGCTGCGACGGCTTGCCGGGGAGCACGGATTGGCCCTGGTGGCCGACTCCGCCCACGCCCTGGGTGCCCAGGACCGCGGCCAGCGGGTCGGCAGCCTGGCCGATCTGAGCACGTTCAGCCTCCACGCGGTCAAGCCGATCACCACGGGCGAGGGCGGCATGATCACCACGGACGACCCGCGCCTGGCCGAGCGGATGCGGCGGTTCCGCAACCACGGCTTCAGCCGCGACCACCGGCAGCGGGCCGAGGCCGGCTCCTGGTTCTACGAGATGTCCGAGCTGGGCTACAACTACCGGCTGACCGATTTTCAGTCCGCACTCGGGTTGGGCCAGTTGTCCAGGCTGGACGGCTGGATCGCCCGACGCCGGCAGATCGCCGCAGCTTACGATCGCGCGTTTGCCGAGCTGCCGGGCATCGGGCCGCTGGGGACCCGCCGCGGCGCGTCGCACGCCCGGCACCTGTACGTGATCCGGTTGGATCGGGGGCTGCTGGGGGCGGACCGGGGGGAGGTTTTCGCGGCCTTGCGAGGCAGAGGGATCGGCGTAGGCGTACACTACATTCCCGTCCACCTCCATCCGTTTTACCGCCGGCGATTCGGGACCGGCCCGGGCGATTGTCCGGTGGCCGAGGCCGCCTACGAGGAGATCCTCTCGCTGCCCATCTTTCCCGCAATGACCGACCGGGACGTTGCCGACGTGGTCGAAGGCGTGCTGGCCGCTTGCGGCCTCGCAGGAAGGAACGGCCGAGGCGCATGAAAGTCGTGGCGATCATCCAGGCCCGAATGGGGAGCACGCGCCTTCCAGGCAAGGTGCTGGCGGAGATCGGCGGCCGCTCGATGCTCCGGCGTGTTTGCGGCCGCGCGGGGCAAGCGGCACGGATCGACCAGGTCCTCGTGGCCACCACCATGGAGCCGGACGACCAGCAGATCGTCGATGAGTGCGCGCGCTTGCGGGTGGCCTGCTTCCGGGGAAGTACGGAGGACGTCCTCGACCGCTACGACAAGGCGGCCCGCGACTGCGAGGCCGACGCCGTGGTCCGCATCACCGCCGACTGCCCCTTGATCGACCCGCATGTGATCGACCTGGTAGTGGATGCCTTTCTGCAAAAAAGGGGACGGGGCCCTTTTTCATATGCCTCCAACACGCTGCGGCGGACCTGGCCGCGCGGGCTGGATACGGAGGTGATGACCGCAGGCGCCCTGTCGCGGGCCTGCCGGGAAGCGACCGAGCCGTACCAGCGAACCCACGTGACGCCCTACATCTACCGGCATCCCGAGTCGTTCCGGCTGCTTGCGGTGACCCTCCCATCGGAGGGACAGGGACATCGAAATGCCCCGCTTAGGGGCGGCCGAAGAATAAGTTGTGGGAGGCGACTCTGTCGGCGACTGCACA
>CAZUAM010000185.1:0-11235 GCA_964618095.1 uncultured Planctomycetaceae bacterium
GATGCCAAAGAACTTAAGACACTTCAGCAAGAAAATCAGTTAACGGCGTAGAGTGCCACGCGAAACTCCTTCGACGGAACTCCTGACGGATAATTCGGGCTTACTGATGCTCAGAGAGATAATGCGACACGCCGTTTAGCGGCCGACGGTACGTCGGCCCGGGTAAAACGCCCCCGTCGCCGTACCGGCCACGGCTAAACGATGTAACATTGGCTTTCTGAGGGTCAATAGCCGCCGCGTCCGCGCGGCGGAGTTTGGCTGGGCGGTGCGATTACTCCTCGGCCGCGAGATCCGGCTGTGGGGTGGCGGTGGCCGTGACGTCTTGCTGCCATGCCTGGATTGCCGCCCGCATCCGGCCGACGCGCTGCGGGTGCTTCTCCGCCAGGTTGTTCCGCTCGCCGAGGTCCTCGTCCAGGTTGTAGAGGCCGGCGCCCTTTGCTCCCCTGCCGCCGATGATGAGCTTCCACGGCCCGTCGCGCATCGCCTTGCCGTTCCAGAAAAGCTGCCGGTTACCCAATGACTTGTCCTCCAGCAGAACCGGCAGGAGGTTCACCCCGTCGAGCTTGTGGCCTTCGGGGATCGAGGCCCCGGCCATCGCGAGCATGGTGGGCATCAGGTCGATGCTGATCGTGAGTTCGTGGCTGACGGCACCGGTGGGGACGCGACCGGGCCACCGGGCCACCGCCGGCACACGGTGGCCCCCCTCCCAATTGCTGCCCTTGTAGCCGCGCAACGGCCCGTTGGAACCCCGCGGGTTGGCCCCGTTGTCGGAGAAGAAGAAGACCAAGGTGTTCTCTGCCAGGCCGAGCCGGTTGACGGTGGCCACCACCTGGCCGAGGCCCTTGTCCATCTCCTCGATCATCTGCCGATACGCCCGCTTGACGTCGGTCTTTGCGCCTCGGCGTCTGGTGGGTTTGGGGCCGCCCGCCGGACCTCTCTGGGCCGGATCGCCGGGGCCCTGGTAGGGGCCGTGTACGGCCTCGTGGGCGATGTAGACGCAGAACGGCCCGCCCTTGTTTTCCTCGATGAACCGAATCGCGTGCTTGGTAATCAGGTGTGTGGTGTAGCCCGGCTCCTTGACGTGCTCCAGGCCCTCCCACCAGTCGTAGACGCCCATCCGGTCGTAGTGTGAGATGTAATCAATGTTGCCGCTTATGTATCCGCGGAAGCGGTCGAAGCCGTGGTTTAGCGGGTTGAACTCTCTCTTGTATCCCAGGTGCCACTTGCCGAAGACGGCGGTCTGGTAGCCGACCCGCTTGAGCCTCTCGGCAAAGGTGACCTCGCAGCCTTGCAGGCCGCGATGGTGGGCGGCGACCTTCGGGTCGGCGTTGATTACGCCGGGGATACCGGCCCGCTGCTGATAGCGCCCGGTCACAAGCCCGGCGCGGGTCGGGCTGCACACGTTGCCGCTGCTGTGGAAGTCGGTAAACTTCATCCCTTCGGCGGCGAGCTTGTCCAGATGGGGCGTCTCGATCCAGCCGCCGTAGGTGCCGGTGTCGCCGTAGCCCAGATCATCGGCAAGGATGATGATCACGTTGGGTCTTGCGCCGGTCTTCGGCGCAGCCGCCGAAGCGCCGGCCGCAAGGCCCGGCAGCCACAGCCAGGCCACGATGACACGGGCAACCGTTGTAGACATACTGCTGCTGTTGTTCATAGTCGGCCTCCAGGTTGGCGCACACGTGAGGGCTTTCCGGGCTCTCCGAATCTACTTTCCGCTGAGTTGCGCTGCGGGGCCGGGGCGGTCGCCGCGGAAGATGTAGTCCGGCCATAGCGGGCAGTTCAGATCGGTCCAGCACTTGACCCGACGGATTTCTTCGCTGCTGAGCTTCACGTCGTAGTGCCCCGCGTCGAGCACCTCCCAGAGCCGGCTCTTGACGGTGCCGAAGGTAAGCGGCCGGCGTTTCTCGTTTCCGCCGGAATTGTAGCCCCAGTCGAGATAGTGGACCCAACCCTGCGAGATCAGCGTGCGATAGGAAGCGGGGACCTTGTCCGCGTCGAGCGTGCCGCAGAGATTGATCTTCTGCTCGTCGTCGGCGTCGTGGCAGCTTACACAGTTGGCGTCCCAAACGGGCTGGACAACCTTCTCGTAGGAGAACGGACCGGCGCCCCAGGGCGGCGGCTTCAACTCGCTGGGCTCCCGCCGCAGGGCGATCCCCTGGCGGACCGCCGGCGCGTGCCGCCGATCTTCGTGGCAGCCGATGCAGCTTCGCTTCTCGCCGGGCTGGAGCTGGACCACGCTCCG
Organism: uncultured Planctomycetaceae bacterium; assembly: GCA_964618095.1. GTDB lineage: Bacteria > Planctomycetota > Planctomycetia > Pirellulales > Thermoguttaceae > CAZUAM01. The sequence continues at coordinate 2,243 of CAZUAM010000185.1, forward strand.
CATCCGCTGTAGCTCGTTGAAGTCCTTGTCCAGGGCCTGGAAATACAGGACCTTGCCCGCCGGGGCGCGAAAGTTCGCCGATCCGTCCGCCTCCACCGGAGCAATCCCCCAGGTGGCCTTGGCCACGTAGGACGGCCATCCGTGGGGCCCGCTCACCTTGTGGACCGGCGTGGCGTACCAGTCCTCAAAGGGCGTGTGGTCCTTCTGGTACTGGCCGTTGGGCAGGCGGATCAGGTCGGCCCGCAGCTCCCCAACCACGCGGAGGTATCTCACCCTGCCCCGTTCGACCGCCGGTTCGATCCCGCGGTAGACGTCGGCCGCCACGAACTGCCCCTGCCGGGCGTCCTCCTCGGCGGGTTCCGGATTGCGATTGAGCACCGGCGGGGGCGCGACGGCACGGAACGGCGTGGGGCACATGCTGCCGATCTTGGGGTCCAGGTAGAGGATCTCCCGGTTCCCAAACCGGTCGATCACGTACAGGGCGAATCGGTCGCGGGGTGCGTGGCTGCAAAGGACGTAATCCCGGGCCACCGGCACCGGATCGCGGAAGCACTCCTCCATGGGCCACATCCCCGGCCAGGGCACCTCGGGCGTGATGCTCCGGATGGCCTTGGGATTGAAGCGCCCCTGGGCGATATCCACCAGGGCGATCGGGCCGTTGAGATCGCCGAAGTGGGAGATCAACGTGCAGCAGATCTCCTTGCTGCCGGGTACCTGGCGGCCGTTGGCGTAGCCGTTGGGCTGGATGATCGTGTTGCCGAAGACGAGTTCGGGTTTGGTGCCGTCGGGCCGAATGCTCCAAAGCGTGTGGCTGAAATCCGCCCCCTTGTCGATATACTCCGACCGCGTCCAGATGATCCGCCCGTCGCTCATCACCGAAGGCGCCCATTCGCTCAAATTGGCGAACGAAAGCGGCCGGAGGTTGCGGCCGTCGGCGTCCATGCGGTACATCACCGCCGCCTGGGGCCGCCAGCAGAGGTAACGGGCCTTGCACCGCGTGGAGATCAGCGCGATGCCGCCGTCGGGCAGCGGGCAGGGCCAGTAGTCGTGGAACGGGGCGTCGGTGAGCTGCTCCAGAGAGCCGCCGTCGGCCGCCATCGACATGATGTGATAGTAGCCGTCCTCCGACGCGCGATAGCCGAAGTAGATCCTGCTCAGATCGAAGCTTGCCATCGGGTTCCGCGCGATCCCGCCGCCCGAGGCAAACAACTCCCTCAACTCGGCCTCGTCCGGCTCAAAGCGCCCGCCCGGCCTGGGAACCTCCAGGAGATAGACGCCGCCGCCGGGCCGGAAGCGGGCGTCGAGGTTGACGCTGTAGTTGTGCGACGGCTGGAAGGCCTGACGCTTTACGAAGAGGATTCTCCGGATGGGGGCCAGGTCGGGCTCCCGAAAAAACAACCTCCGCTTCGCAACCCGGGCATCGAACAGGGCCTTGCGCTCGGCCGCAGGATCGGGCCTTGCATCCGCCAGCAGCGACTGGTGCCTCCGCCGCAGGGCCGCCAACTCCTCGCGCTGGTTGCCCACGTCGAGCCCTTTGGCGGAAAACCTGTCGAGCCCTTTGGCGGAAAACCTGTCGAGCCCTTTGGCGGAAAACCGCTCCAGCATTTCCCCCATCTGGGTCAGGGTCCGCCCCAGCGGGTCGTAGCGGAAGAGGTGCAGCACGTAGGGCTCGCCCGCGCCACGGTCAATCGTGAGGGTATACTCGGATCCGATCGTGCCCTGTTGGGCCGGAATCGAGACGACCCGCGACCCGCCCGGCGCCAGGCGGACGCCCTCGATCAACCCGGGTGCGTTGCCCCGCAGCTTCACGGCCTTGGCGTCGGGAGGCGCAGCCAACCGCACCCGAAAGGTGGCCTTCAGGCACGGCGAAACCTCCCCCATCGAGAGAGGTGCGAAGACGAAATTCACGGCCCGGCCGTAGGGCTTCGTGTGTTTGCCTCCCAGGCCCAGCCCCACGCGGATCCCTTGCGTCCGGCAGTCCGGAAACAGGCTCAGAGGCAGGCGAACCTCGAAACAACCGAGCGACTTGTCGAACTGGCCTTCGACGGGCGTAGACCGCCTCAGCCTGCCGCGATCGTAGGTGCAAAGCAACAGCCCGTCCTTCGTACAGACCACCACGCCGCCGCCGCTGCCGCCGGGACAGGAGACCACGGCCAGGTGACTGCTCAGGAGCCGATTTGTCCGTATCGCAAGGTAGAGATCGCCCCGCCGGTAGCCGGCGGTCACCGCGTACTCGATCAGCGGGCCTTGTTCGAAGTCATAGGGCCAGGCGACGCGGACCACCCCCCGCGAGGCGCCGGCCCAACCGGGATCGTCCAGGTCGCCGTCCAATTGCGGCGCAGCCGCCAGCGGCGGCAGCGGCAACAGATCGTCGCCGACGTGGCGCGGATACTCCTTCACGCGGCCGTTATAGGGCACCAGCCGCGGACTCAGGTCGGCCCGGCCGTAGGTCTTCAGCCAGGCATGCTCCTCGCCGAGAACCGCGTAGCGGAGCAGCTCCGCCGCGTCGGGGATGCCCCGGTCCGGTCGGGGGTCGAAGTCGGAACCGATCTCCTCTGCACCCGGCGGAGGGGGTGGCTGAGGCAGGGATCCGCCGAAGACCCCGTCTCCGCCGCGGACCGCTGCCCGGCCGGGCTGCCCGGCGACCTTCCGCACGCTCTTCCACCCCTTCCCGTCTACCGAAAGCTGGACTTCAAACTGGATCGGCACCCGGTCCGCGTACCGCCCGGCGCGGTCGCGCGAGAAGACGACCTTGGCCACCTTCGTCGGCCCGGGCAGCTCGATCTGGGCCCACTCCACGCCGGTCCCCGCGGCGATCCAACTGTACTGGTTGCCGTACCGCCCGTCGTTCAGGTGTGCAATCCGGTGAATCGCGTAGCCCGGAAGGCACGAGGAGGCCGTCGCCCTGGCGCCGTTCGCAGCCAGGGCGAGGTTCCGTGTCCCCCCCGGTTCGTAGATCTCCAATTCGTCGATGCAGGGCTGGCTGGAGGAGCTGGCGTGAATCACGAAGCGGACAAAGCGGGCTTCCGCCGCCGGGAAGGTGATCACGTTGGGCTTGTCCGAGTGGATCAACGGCCCTGCGGCCAGCGTCGCGGCGACGAAACATTCCAACAGGATAACTGCCGTCCTGATGGCACCTCGGGTTGCGAGCGGCCTGTTGGGCCGGCGTCGGCCAGACGCTGGAGATCCCTTGTCCCGGGGACCCCAGGGTCCGAGCGTAGTCCCCATTTCCGGGCCGGGCGTGAGCATCGGTTCCGCAATCCCTTCTGGGGTGGGCGGGCCGGGAGAGCAGAATGGGGTCTTTTTGTTGAGAATCGCCTGCATGGTGAACCTCCCCGGGACTCCGCAGGGTGCAGGACCACTGTCTCAATTCACCCCAAATTACCAGATTGGAGGCGGCTGGTCTAGTTTCCGCCAAATCGACCATCCGCGGTTGGGAATAAATCGGACCCGTAAGTCGTCTAAGAAGTTGGGCCTGCCACCATCTTTACTTCCGACCCCACGCCTAGTATCCTGCCTCGAAGGGCAGCTATTCCCTCTGATTCACCTGGAGGAGGTGCCGTATGAAGAAGTTTGGTCTACTGGTGATCCTGCTGAGTTTCGGCCTCTTTATGTTCGGTTGTGGCGAGACGGCCAAGGAGCCGGTGAAACAGCCACCGCCCGAGGAGACGCCGGAGCCCATGCCGGAGCCCATGCCGGAGCCGATACCGGAACCGACACCGGAGCCGACGCCCGAGCCGACGCCCGAGCCCACGCCGGAGCCGACACCGGAGCCCACGCCGGATCCGATACCGGAACCGACACCGGAGCCGACGCCGGAACCGACGCCGGAACCGACGCCCGAGCCCACGCCGGAACCGACGCCCGAGCCGACGCCCGAACCCACGCCGGAACCGACACCGGAGCCCACGCCCGAGCCGATACCGGAGCCTATGCCCTAGTAGCGGGGTCGAGTGTTTCGAGCTTGAGAGTCAACTAAGGAGCTGGGGAGGGAAGCCGCTTGGGCTTCCTTCCCCTGGTCTGTGCGTGGACTGTACGTCTCCGAGTTGCCCCAACCGTCAACGCCTAGGGCCAATACCGTTCAAGCAAGTGCAATATCAAGGAGGATCAAGTGGCACCGGCGTCTCGCCGGTGAGACACAGGTGAGAGCACTGCCACAGGTTCCCTCACACCGGCGAGCCGCCGGTGCCACTGTGCTAACGCCGGGTTTGCCCTTAATTGAACGGTATTGCGGCTAGGGCTGGTACTCTACAGTCAACTCGGGCGGCTGGTTGGTTTCGCGGGGCAGGTAGTCCACCCCGTCGGTGCTCGTCGGATCGATCACCAGACTCAATTCGGTCTTGCCCTGAAGATCGACGGCCAACGGACATTCGACGACTTGGTTCTCGCCGACGGGGCCGATCCGGGCGAGTTGCCTTTCCGGCTTCGGACGCGCCTGGTACGTGATGGTCTTCTCGCTCCACTGCCCGGTCACCAGGCAGATCCGCCCGGAATCGCCGGTGGGGTTGCCCGCGTTGCGGATCCGCAGCCTGGCCGAGAGCGGCTTGCCGGGCACTTGAAGGCGGAATTTCAGATAGGCCAGGCTGTGGTCGCGGTCGCCCATCTTCTGATCGCCCCCGTCGACCAGCAGCACTTTGGCGGAGCCCTGATTGCGCCCGGGATAGCGCTGGCTGACATGGGCGTCTTCGACCGGGCGCAACACCAGGCGGCCCCGCCGGCCAAGGTGCTCGATCCGGGCGGTTCGCTCCAATTCGAGCGTTCCGTCGCTGCGCAGCAGCTTGACGATGATCCGGTACTCTCCCGGGGGAACGTCTCCGGTCACGGTTGCCTCGACGGGGATCGTCTTACGCTGTCCGGCGGCCAGCTTGATTTCCGCCTGTCGAGGCGAGACCTCGAACCCGTCCCGGGCGACCATTTGCAGCGTGCCCACCACCGGCCGCTCGCGGAGGTTGCTGAGCACGATCCGGCCCGATTGCTTTGGGGCGATGCTGCTCAATTCGAACTCGGGCATGGCACATCCCAGGCTGAGCACGCGCTGGCGGACGATCTCAATGCCTTGAAGGATCGGCAGTTGCTCCGCGGTAGGGTTGTCGGCCTTGGGCACAAGCTCGATCACCAGCTTGTCGCTGACCTCGACGCCGTCGAACTCCTTCCACAGGGCCCGATTGCGGCCGCCGGCGGCCTTGACAAGATCGAAGCTCTCCTGGACCAGCTTACCCTGGAGCTTGATATCGAAGACGCGCCGCCGATCTGCCGTGGGCACCCGATCTGCCGTGGGCACACTGGGCTGGTCGTTCTCCGGGTCGGCAAACGCCAGCCGCACCCGGTACAGCGCGGTCCCGTCGGCGTTGCCCAACAGCGGAATCACGCACCGCCGCAGGCCCCGGGCTGCGGAGCTAAACAGCCAGGGATCGTCCGTGCCCGGGAAGGACGCATAGACGGAATTGCCCCGGATGAACCGGCCGCCGGGGTAGAACGCGGTCTGGACGTCAAGCGGGAGCACCAACCGCCCCTGGAACGGCCGGGGATAGCCCAGCCAGAGCTCTCCGGCCGCGTCGCTGCGATCGCCCGCCGCCCCCAGGTTGACGGCCAGGCGCCGAACCGGCGTCAGGGGGCCGACCGCACTGTACATGGCCCAACCTTTGGTCTTTTCCTTGGGCTGGAAGACCACGCTGCACATGTTGGCGAAGGGGCACATGCAGCCGGCGCTGGCCTCGGGCACCAACAGCAACCCGCCGGCCGGAATGAAATTGATCCAACAGCCCGGCCGGTGAGCACCGAAGTGCATCGTGCCGTAGTCGCCCAACAGGTCGTAGTAGCCCAAGGTATAGGAACGGAAGAACAGGCAATTCGGCGATGCGCAGGGGCAGCCGCAGTGGTGGCCGGGCCGGGCGAATTGCCAGAGGTTGGTTTCTCCGGTGATCGGGTGTACCCGCGTTTTGGGCTCCCCGCTGTGGAGATCGAAGGCCCAGGGCTCGGCGTGCAAGGTGTCGCCGATCACGAGCGGGCGGACACGGTACCCGATCATTTTGGACCAGAGGAGCTTGCCATATTCGGCCGTTAGGGCAGTGATCCTCCGGGTATCAAACTCGCCGGCGAAGAACTGCTGCCAGTGATGGCCGTCCAGGTATACGCCGAACAGGACCAGCACGCCGTTGTGGGCCATGGCTGCCTGCGTCATGCTTCCGGCCTTGCTCTTGCCGCTGCTGCGGTTCAGTTCGGCCGGCCGCTCCCATTGCAGCCTGCCCGTCTGGGCGTCCAACGCCACCACCATCCGCACGTCGGCGTCTTCCAGCACCTTTTCGGCCTTCGCCCGGCGTGGCTCGGGTAGCTCCTGGATTCGCCGGCGTGACTCTTCGATGGCGGCCTGACGCTGCTCGGCGGTAGCGTGGCTGGAGACCAGAAAGACGCGGTCGCCGTCGACAGCAATGGTGTTGTGCGGAATCTGCTTGCCGTGGTAAATCCAGCGGTGTTCTCCACTGCGAACGTCCACGGCGAAGACGCAGTCGCTATCGCGCATGTTCCGGGTCCTGCTGCCGTAAAGCAGCTTCCCCACCCGGGCCACGTATCCCCAACGGCGGGGGCTATCATCCTCGGCTGCCGGCAGACGGTAGGTCGCCTTGGTCTCCCCCGTGGCCGGATCGAGCCGCAGGCACTTCTCTCCGACCGCCACGAACAGGCCGTCGCGCCCGAGCACGAGGTTGCTGCTGTCGTGCGACGCTGGGGCGCGGATCGCGCCGGGTATGTCCCGCTGCCAGAGCTTCAGGCCGTTGTAGGCGTCGTAGGCCATCACGGTGTTCTCGCCTTGGACGAAGAGCCGTCCGTCGAGCGAGAGCGGTCCGGCCGCCCGGCGGTGCCGCTGGACCATCTGGCCCGGTCCGGGATGGCCGAACCAGAGCACCCCCAGCGGTGCGTTGACCAATTGGTCGTCGCCACAGGCGGTGTTTCCCGCATTGGCGTACTGGTGGGTCCAGCTTCCGGCGCCGGGCAGTGGGCCGCGGACAATCTTCATCCACTTCCCGCTATCGTCAGTGATCCGGACGCTTTCGAGACCTTCCAGCTTGGCCTGCTTCAGCCACCTGACAATCGCGCGAACCCGAAGCGGCTGGGCACCGGCCGCCTGCTCGCCCGGCTGCCCGAGCATGGCCGTGCCTCCGATGGGCTTGAGCATGCGGAACACCTCGCCGGGATCGCCGGGCGGATCTCCACTCAGCATGGCCGTCTCGGAGACGATCAGGTTGGCAAAGTAGTCGGCGTAAGGGACCTTCTCCAGCGGCCACTGTTCGACACAAACTCGGCTCCCGTACACCCCGGCCGCATCGAGGGCCTTTCGCGCGGCGGCCACCTTGTCGGCCTCCGGTGAGACGGCGTAAACCGTCAATTCGCTGCGCTTGGCCAGTTCCAGCGCGAGTTGCCCGGTCTCGACGCCCAACACGAGACAGTAGCCACGCTTGATGCCCGCCTCTTTCAGGATCGTCTCGGCCCCCTGCCGGAAGATGGCGGCCGCGGGCGAGTCCGGAAAGGGGTCCTGTTTGGTCCGTTCGGTGACCGGCCCGCTCCGTGGGGACCCCTTGGGGCCGAAGCTGTAGATCATCCCCTTGTCGGTGCTGACCAGCAGGCGGCCGTCGGCAGCGGCCAGTCCCTTGGCGGTTCCCTCTACTTTGCCCGTCCAGATTCCCTCTCCGGAACTCGCGTCGATGGCCACCACCTGGCCGACCCCACCGGCAAACAGCACGTTGCCGGCCAGGATCAGGGAGTCGGCACACGGGCAGGGGGTCTTCCAGCGGACGGCCTGGGCCTTGGGCTTTTTGCGGCCCAGGGCCGTCAGTTGGGTATTCGACGCCAGGTAGGCCGTGTCGGGGGTGACCACCATCTTCCGCCCGGGGAACGTGGCAAATCGGTCGTGCGTCTCGCCGCGATAACCGACGATTTCTTCCGTGCCCGTGTACACGTCCTCGCCGGCCAGCAGGGCGTAGCTGCCACCGACCGTCTTGCCGAAGAAGGGCGAATCCCGCAGGAGCCGTCCGTCGCGGCGATCGAATCGGGCCGGCGAAACGCGTCCCATAGGAACGTACAGGTTCAACCGGGAGGCCAACAGGTAACCCTGGGGCGAGATGCGGCTTTGGGGCACTTCTCCGCAGGTATCGTTGCGCCAGATCTCCCGCCCGTCACCGGCGCCCACGGCATACAGGAAGACGCCTTCGGCCGGAAACACACCGGCACTGAAATAGGCGATTCCGTCGTCGACCAGCACGCCAGAGCGCAGCGGCCAGAGCGAGATCATCTTGCCGTGGCCCAGCACGTGTCGATCCTCCGGGGCGGCGCGGAACTTCCAGAGCACCGATCCGTCCCCGGCGCGAAGGCAGTAGGCGTAACCGTTATCGGAGCCGACAAACACCCGGCCGCCAGCCACCATCGGCGCCAATCGCACCGGACCGCCGGTGATCTGCGTCCAGCGAATCCCTCCGCTGGCCGCGTCCAGGCAGTAGACCTTGTTGTCGGCCGAAGAGCCGAAGTAGATCGCACCGCCGGCTGCGACCGGCTGGAACACGTCGTCGAAGTGCATCCGGCGGAGCTCCAGGATGTCTTCGACCGGCCCGGGCTTGGGATCGCCCCAGGCCGGCTGGGGCGCGTGCCGCGCCTTGAATACCCAACCTTGCTCAAGCGGCGGCGAGACCTTCTCCGAGGTGATCCCGCTGCGGGCCATGTCATGTCGATACGTCGGCCAGTCCCCGGCAAATGCCAGTCCGCTGCCCAGCACCGCCAGCACGCACGCCAGCCGGGCAACCGGCACGGCCCTAGAAAAGAGGCACAACGTCGTCGCAAACCGATTAACTTGCCGCTTGCCTCGCATAGCTTTGTCCTCCCTAGCCGATGAAGTGTTTTGGAGTAGGCGCCTATTACTACAATGCTGTGTTTCGCGGCATCGCCGTGGAATGCATTGAAAACTCCCGGTGATTACACGGCGGGCAAGCCCGCCCGCTAAACGGTGA